>JALZUY010000266.1 GCA_023301395.1 Nonlabens sp. | reverse complement strand
AACTCAGCACTGAAATTTCTACTCGCGTTACGATATTGAAAGTCTGGTCCTATACCATAGAATATTCTAGTAATTCCATCTTCTGTAACGGTAGAGGTAGTAAATGCCGTACCGTCAAAATCTAATAATCCAGACGTAGGATAAATACTTTCAGGACTATTTTTAATATAATCTATATCTATTCCTACACCTATCCAGTTCCAATAATAGTCCACACTTATTCCAGCCTCAAGACCACCATTATAATCTATATAAGGTGTATTGTTATGGTACGTAGGAAAATCATAACCTATTCTAGGAGAGATTTGTAAATAATTATCGGTCGCATGGTTTACTTGTGACCAGGATACAATACTAACCAGTAGTATCATCAAGAGTAGTAATGGTTTAAAAATTTTCATAATGGAGAATTTACGTTTTGATTAATAGTTAGTTAAGTGATAGAGCGATGATAAAAATCCTTTGGCTAATTCTTGATACCACTGCTCATTCACCGGTACTTCTTATTTTGAACGGCACAAATATGATAGGCATCTATAGAGTTTACTATATGGAATTGATAATCGGTAGGTTTCATTACATCATCGGTAGGCATCAATGGCTGTTATTATTTCAGTTTTGCTGTCACCTTGTCATTATTAAAGATTTGGTATTGCCTTTGAGTGTAGATAGGAGATGAATGATCCCGCTTTCGCGAAAGCGTAAATATTTTAAATTTAAATTAACAAAAACATACTATGTCACAAAAAGGAACCATTAACGTAGCTGTGGAGAATATCTTCCCGCTTATTAAGAAGTTTTTATACAGTGATCACGAGATTTTTCTACGTGAACTTATATCAAATGCAACTGATGCTACTCTTAAATTACAACACCTTGCTAGAATAGGTGAAGCAACGGTAGAGTTAGGTGAGCAACGCATTGAGGTGAAAATCGATAAAGAAGCAAAAACACTACATATTATAGATCAAGGTCTAGGTATGACTGAGGAAGAGGTACAGAAGTATATCAATGAAATTGCATTTTCTGGAGCTGAGGAGTTTCTTGAGAAATATCAAGATACGGCAAAGGATAGTGGGATTATAGGACACTTTGGTCTAGGATTCTACAGTGCTTTTATGGTTGCAGATAAGGTAGATATCATCACAAAATCTTTTAAAGATGCACCAGCAGTACACTGGTCATGTGATGGATCACCTAATTATACTATTGAACCAGCGACTAAGGAAGATTTTGGAACTGAGATCGTATTACATATCTCAGACGATGAAACTGAGTTTCTTGAAGAATCACGAGTAACTGAATTACTTAATAAGTATAACAAGTTCATGCCAGTTCCAATTAAGTTTGGGACAAAGACTGAAACTCTTGAAAAGCCAGAAGATGCTAAGGAAGAAGATGCAGCACCTACTCAAGAAGTAGATAATATCATCAATAATCCTAGTCCAGCATGGACTAAGCAACCAGCAGATCTTGAAGATAAAGATTATAAAGAGTTCTATAGAGAGTTGTATCCTATGCAGTTTGAAGATCCTCTTTTCAATATTCACTTAAATGTAGATTATCCATTCAATCTTACAGGGATTTTATATTTCCCTAAAATGACACAAGATTTGAATGTGCAAAAGGATCGCATCCAGTTGTACCAAAATCAAGTGTATGTAACAGATAATGTGGAAGGAATCGTACCAGAATTTTTAACAATGTTACGTGGAGTAATAGATTCTCCAGATATTCCATTAAATGTATCACGTTCCTATTTACAGGCAGATGGCGCTGTAAAGAAAATATCAAGTTATATCACCCGTAAAGTAGCTGACAAGTTAAAGTCGCTATTCAATGAAGACCGTCCAGCTTTTGAAGAAAAGTGGAACGATATCAAAATTGTCATTGAGTACGGAATGCTAAGTGAGGAGAAATTCTTTGAAAAAGCAGACAAGTTTGCTCTATACCCTACAGTAGGTGGTTCTTATTTTACATGGGATGAATTAATAGAGAAAATAAAACCAACACAAACTGATAAGGATGATAAAACTGTAATACTTTATACTTCTAATAGAGAAACACAACATAGTTATGTTACTGCCGCAGTAGACAAAGGATATGAAGTGTTATTATTAGATTCTCCTATTATCTCTCATTTAATGCAGAAGTTAGAAGGTTCTAAAGAGAACATTTCTTTTGTAAGAGTAGATTCAGATCATGTAGATAATTTGATTAAGAAAGATGATGATCAAATCTCTAAATTAAGTGATGAGGAAAAAGAAACTTTACAAAAAAATATCACAGACACTATTGCAGACTCTAGCTACAGTGTACAAGTAGAAGCTATGAGTAGTGATGCAGCTCCGTTTATTATCACTCAACCAGAGTTTATGCGCCGTATGAAGGAAATGCAAGCATCTGGCGGTGGTGGAGGAATGATGGGTTTTGGTAATATGCCAGATATGTATAACCTAGTGGTAAATGCAAATCATTCACTAGTTCAAGAAATCTTTAATGCGGGCTCTTCTGAGAAGAAAGAAGGTCTTATTAAGCAATCTGTGGATCTTGCAAAATTATCTCAAGGCCTATTAAAAGGTGAAGCTCTTACAGAATTTGTAAAAAGAAGCTATGAGTTGATTAAATAAGATAACTTTAAAATGATAAAAGCCGCTCATTTACTAAATGAGCGGCTTTTATGTTATTTATAATACTTTTTTTAAAATAATCATCAGTTCAATGAGCTGCTTGCAGCTTATCTTAATTTGATAAATTAGCATCTGCGTTGAAACTAGAGAAACTTGGGTCTCCGGTACCAAATGGGACATCACAAAATGACATTCGATACACACCATCACTCATTTTTTCCACATAAACATCATGTCCAGCAGCTGCTCTATAGCCTTGATTAAAAAAGGTACCGTTTACAATACATTTACCATTAGGAATGTTGACATCTATATTAGCTGTTTGATAAATACCAGTTTCTGGAATAATATCAAACTCAATTCTTAGGTCTGAACCAGAACCACTGGCAGTAAATCCAACATCACCGACAATTAAACTTCCACTAGAAGTAGTAAATATTACAGAGTTATAAATGTAATTATTATTTAATCCAACAAGTTGTAGTTTATTATCTGCAATTGTACATGGAACAGTACCCACCATGTTTGTAGTTGTAAATGATAATTCATTTCCATAATTAATTCCATTGCTGTTAGAAGCATATGCTCTCACATAATATGTAGTGTCGGGTATAAGGCCTGTCATATTAGATTCAAAGTTCGTATTTATTGAATTATCTTCAAGAATAAAATCATTTACTGTAGGCTGTGTTTGTGTACTCCAGCATATTCCTACCGAAAATATTTCATTCTCACCACTAGTAATATTACCACCAGATATAGCTGTACTATTAGTTATGGCAGTAATAGTTGTTGTGATACCAGGTAAGGATGAGTTTTCATCCTCACTAAAACAACCTAATAAGGTTAAGGTAATAAATACAAGATAAAATATTTTTTAACCATTGTTAATTATTTAATTTTAGCTCAATTACAAGGTTTATTCTTACAGATATAAAGGAATAGTTGTAAATTTATAATTCTCGCTATTATCTTTTTCTTAACGAAGTATAGAATTACATTAAATGGTGAACTTTTAATGGGTGAAAAGGAACTATTTATATCGTAAATAATGTTGTGAGATTATGTTTTTTGAATTCAAAATAACTGAACAATAGTTAATTTAATGCAGAAAAGAGGTGTTTTTCTTATATGATTTAATGGATTTAAACCTATGTTAACAAAGTTTTAACAGTCTGTAAGAAGTACTGATTTTGCTCTAAAAATGAAGGTTATGAACTAGTGTGTTATTTATATTGTGATCAATTATTTGGAAATTATAAAACTTCACAAGTATATTTGGCGTGCAAACTAGAAAGCTCAATTTTTAGATTGCAACTGACAGATATCCCTATCTCCTGTCATAATTATAACCCCTTAGATTAATGAACCCAGGTTCAAAGTGATTTTAGTTCGTAAGACTAAAATTGTTTGCTCACAAATGTGTTTTTATTAATTCTAAATATTTAATTATGAAAAGAGTAATCATGAGTGCTACGGCGCTCGCAATTGGAGGTTTTGTCTTTGCACAAACTCCACAAACAATCACACCAATAGTCCAGCAATCGTCTCCAACGACGGCCGCTACGGTAGGTGGAAACTATTCAAACATCAATCAAGTAGGTGTAGGAAGTGATGCAATGGTTCAACAACAAGGAACTGCAAATGCATCATTTATCCAACAAACTGGTACAGACGCTGCAAATCGCAACTCTGTAGATGTATTACAATGGGGAAATGTTCAACCAAGTATAAGTGGACACTTAAACTATTCAGACATCACACAAGATGGAGCAGGAAACGATTTCATGGCAACTCAACAAGGAGACATGAATGAAGTATTAGGTACTCAAACAGGACTTGATAACACTGCAATCGTTCAACAAGGAGCAAACACTCCACAACAAGCTCAAAACAACTTATCAGTTGTAGATCAAGATGGTAAAGATAACTTTGCTGAGGTTCAACAACGTTTCGATGATAACGAAGCTAGTATTACCCAAAGAAATGCTGCTGCTGCAGGAGTAGGTAACCGTTCTTACCAAGAACAAATTGCAAATCCTAACCAGACTGCAGGACATGTTGCAATAGGTGAGCAATGGGGTGATGACAATGAGGCTGTACAAATCCAAGATAGTGGAAGTCCAGCATTAGGTGGTGGAAATCACGCTGAGATTCAGCAAGGTGATGGAGCAACTGAGGCTACTGGTGCATTTGCACAACAAGTACAGTCAGGTGCTACAAACGAAGCTTATGCTACTCAATTCCTTTCTGGAGATGTTTCTTATCAAGAACAATTAGGAACTGATAACAAAGCTGTTGTTGACCAAAACACTGGCGGATCTGCTACAGGTGGTGATAATTTAGTGGAGCAGTACCAAGATGGTGATCGTAACGAAGCTCGTTCTGACCAAAATGGTAACAACAATATGGTGAACCAGGAGCAATACGGTAGTGATAACTTCTCTTCAGTGAAGCAAAGATATGGACAGGTAACAGGTAACATGGCAACTTCTATTCAAGATGGTACTCTGAACAACTCTGTAATTAATCAGCAGTCTCACGGTAACGTTTCTATGGTTGATCAAACGGGAACTGGTCAAACAAGTTTAATCAATCAAAATAACCCAACTACAGGAGCTGCTGCTGCAATAGGTGGTCAAAACGGTGCTACTGTTATTCAAAGAAATGCAAATGTAGCTTTAACTCCACAAGTTAGAAGAATTGCAGCTTCAAAAAGACACACATTTTAATATTTGGATCAAGTAGGGACGGTTTAAGTAAAAAGTAGTCTTAAAGTAAAGGATGGCAATTGTTAAATGCTATTGCCATCCTTTTTATTAAAAATTCTAAATATCAAATATGAAAAGCTCAATATTAAGTGTTTCGACACTACTCATAAGTGCAATAGTTCTTGCGCAAACTCCACAAGCGATTGTGGCACCAGCTCAACAAATATCTCCTACAGCTTCGGCTACGATAGGTGGGAATTATTCTAACATCAATCAAAAAGGTATGGGAAGTGATGCATTAGTTCAACAACAAGGAACTGCAAATGCATCTTTTATAGAACAAACAGGTACTGACGCTGCAAATCGCAACTCAGTAGATGTTCTTCAATGGGGAAATGTTACTGCTTTAAGCGGACAACAAAATTACTCAGACATCAAACAAACTGGTGCAGGAAATGATTTCATGGTAACTCAACAAGGAGATATGAATGAAGTTTTTGGTGCCCAAACAGGCTTAGATAATACAGCTATAGTTCAACAAGGAGCTGACAGTGCGCAACAGGCTCAAGATAACCTTTCTCTTGTCGATCAAGACGGTAAAGATAACTTTGCTGAGATTCAACAACGTTATGATAATAACGAGGCTAGTATCACGCAAAGAAATGATGCCGCAACCGGAGTAGGCAACCGCTCTTATCAAAATCAAATTGCAGATGGTAATCAATCACCTGGTCATGATGCTATAGGTGCACAATATGGTGACGATAATGAATTAGTTCAAATTCAGGATAGTGATTATAATCCATTCAACGGTGATAACTATGCAGAGGCTAACCAAGGAGATGTTGTAAACACAAGTGAAAGAGCATTTTCTCAACAAGTTCAAAATGGTGGTTATAACCAAGCTTATTCAAATCAATATGGTGTAGATAATACTTCTTATCAGGAACAAGAAGGAGCATTTAACCGTGCAGAAGTGAGTCAAAACACAGCATCAACAGGTGGAGATAATCATGCTGAACAATACCAAGCTGGTGGAATAAACTCTGCAATTGCAAATCAAGATGGTGAGAACAATAACTCACTTCAAGAACAGTACGGATTCTTTAATGAGTCTGTAGTATTGCAAAATGGTGGTCAATCTGTCGGTAACCAGGCTTTAACAATTCAAAGCGGTTTAGGTAACGTATCCTATGTGAATCAAAAGGCTAACGGTAACATTGCCGATGTTGATCAGCTAGGAGTAGGGCACCAATCAGTAATCAATCAAAATGCTGGTACGCCTTCTGCAGGAGCAGGATCTAATACAGCAACAGTAACTCAAAGAAATGCAAATGTTTCCTTATCACGACAAAGCCAAAGAGCTGCAGCAACAAAGAGACATACATTCTAAATATTGCTTAATTACTCAAACCGAGAAACTGTTAAAAGTTTCTCAGTTTAATTTAAAATTATCATTATGAAAAAAACACTCCTTTTATTCTTCTTTACAGCATTCACGGCACTAGGTCAAACCTATATAGATGATAGGCAAGTAATCAACAATGGTAATCTACAAACTGTAAATGCACAACTAAATGTAGTTACTGATCAAAACGCAACAGTTAGTAGCAGGACTCAATTTGTAAATCAAAACAGCGTATTTATTGAACAAGTAGGTTCTTCAAATAATGCAACTATAGGAGTTGCCTCTAATAATAGCCAGATAAATATTTATCAAAATGGAACTCTTAATAATTCTGTTTTAAATCTTAGAGCAGATCGTATTAGAGAGAACATTGTGCAAATAGGTAATTCTAATCAAGTTTATGACTATAGTGTCCATGGCACGCAAAACCATGCTGTTGATATTATTCAAAATGGAAATTTCAATACTACGATAAGTGTAGGTGCAAATGGTATTTCTGAAAATATGCAGATCAATCAAACAGGAAATGGATCTTCAGTTTATGCATTACATTTTTAGAAATTGATGAAAATAATTTTGAATATAATCGTCTTTTTTTCCTTTTTTTTGTTGCACGCTCAAACGCAAATGCAAGAGTCTTTCTATAATAAAGAAGTAAAAGGAGAACTGTTTTTAGAGCAAAAAGAAGATTATGTGACTATTCAAGGAGTCGCATCTAATCTAACAGAAGTATCTGCTAGTATTAGATATGAACTTGCTGTTTTTAAAAAAGATAGTCTCAATAATACGGTTAAAAATAAACAAGAAGGGCGCGGAGTTTTAAATTCAAAGACCAAGGCCATTCTTTCCACTACATCGGTTAATATGAATAATCCATCAAAAATCACCATTATGTTGTTGATTTATGATTTAGATGATAAGCTTATAGGTAAAGATCTTAAAGTGTTAAAAGAAAGTAATGTACAATTAGAAAAAGAAAAAAACATTGCTCCTGATGGTATAGAATTCAGGGGAATTGTAATTGAAAAAACGAGAACTAAACCAGCTAGAGATTTCTATGATTACTTCTATGGAGAATACCATAAATATAAAATTAATGGTGATCGTATTGTAACGGTAGAAGAAGAATTTGGTCAAGGTAGAAGTTCACAAATAAATATTCTAGTAGGTCGAGAAATTGTGTATCAATTTTTTGTAACGCCTAAGAAAAAATATATGAGACAAATGGCTGATAACGCAATCGGATCAGTCTATAAAAAGTTCTTATTAATTGAAAAACTAAAAACTAATTAAATTTTAAATCATGCTCACAAAAACTACAACATTGCTCTCGTTGTTATTTTTAGTTTTCGCTTTTACAGCGAGTAACGCACAACAACTTTCTTACAAACCTATCAATCCAGCCTTTGGAGGAGATACCTTTAATTATCAATGGTTGATTCAAAGCGCCGAAGCACAAAACAAATTTACTGATCCGGCAGAAAATATTACTGATGACACATCAGAATTAGATTCTTTTACAGACGGATTAAATAGGCAGTTATTAAGTGGTTTTTCTAGACAGATTTTAAATCTTCAATTAGGAGAGCAAGAATTAGCTCCAGGAGTCTTTACTATAGGTTCCTATGAGGTAGAAATTTTAGAATCACTAGAAGGGCTGGTGGTTAATCTTTTAGATACCAATACCGGAGATCAAACTCAAATTATTATACCTAATAATTAGATTCAATTTCACTGTAATGAAAAGCTATAAAAATATCATGATTATCATGATGCTTACCTTGCTATTATCAGCTTGTGGAGCATACATGAATCAACCTCTAGGAACACAACCAGCACGTATAGGTGAAGCGACAGATGTGTCTAAAAGACTTATCGCATTACCAGAGCCTAGTGCTCCTGCTGTAGTAGGAGTCTATGAATTTGAAGACCAAACAGGTCAGTTCAAACAATCTGAAAATGGAAGTACATTTAGTAATGCTGTAACGCAAGGTGGAACTACCATTCTAGTAAAAGCTCTGGAAGATTCAAAATGGTTCACACCTATTGAACGAGAGAACTTGGCTAATCTACTACAAGAGCGTAATATAATTTTAACGACAAGAAAAGATTTTGCTGCACGTAGTAATACACCGTTTAAAGATTTAGATCCGCTATTATACGCAGGAGTTCTTATAGAAGGTGGAATAGTGTCCTATGATACAAATGTATTGACTGGTGGAGCTGGAGCTCGATACTTTGGTGCTGGTGGATCTACTAAATATAGACAAGATCGTGTTACTGTTTATTTAAGAGCTGTTTCAACTAAAACAGGTGCAATTATGAAAACGGTTTATGTTTCTAAAACTATTTTCTCACAAGCTATTGATGCAAGTCTTTTTAGATATGTAAGTTTTAAAAGGTTACTTGAGGCCGAAACAGGTTTTACTAGAAATGAACCTGGACAACTAGCGATAAAAGAAGCGATTGAAAAAGGAGTAGAGGCTTTAATTATTGAAGGTATTGAAGCAGAATTATGGTATCCTAAAGGAGGAAAACCTGTTGCAGATCAAATGGTAGCAGCTTATAAAAAAGAGAAGGATGTCGCAGAAAATACTGATGTCTACCAACGTAATATGATCAACAGACGTAGTAAATGGACTGTTGATGTAGCTGCTGGCGGGACACTTGTTAATGGTGATTATCCTAGTGCTTACTATGAGTATGCACTAGCCGCAGGAGTTAAATATAACTTTTCTCCTTATGTTGGTTTACACGCATCGGTTCATAAATTTAGATTAATAAATACTGATTTATTCAATCGTGAATTTGCTGCTACTGAGCTTAATGTAGAACTCACCATGTTGCCATATGATAAATTTACACCTTATATATATGGTGGTGCCGGTTTGAATCATGCAAATTGGTTTGATCAAAATGACTTAAAAATTCAAGCTGGTTTAGGATTGGAATACATCGTTTCCCCATCTGTAGGTATCAAGCTTTATGCAGACTATAATGCTGTTTTTTCAGATAATCTTGATTTTGTTGTTTCAGGACAGCGTGATGATCACTATCTCAAATTTGGAATAGGTGTTAATATTTATCTAGGCCGTAATGAGGCAAAAGATAAAGATGAAAAACGCCAACAAAGAAAATACCGCCGTACACAACGACGTATTGAGAAAATGAAATTAAGAGTACAAGCTGAACGAGAAGTTGCTGGTGACACGCTTTCGCGAAAGCGTAGTAAATCAAGCCTGTCAACTCCATATAATTAAAAGATAGAAAACATGAAATTACTGCGATATATAGTATTTTGATACTCAATAGAA
>JALZUY010000265.1 GCA_023301395.1 Nonlabens sp. | reverse complement strand
TATAGATATTAAAGAAGAGGATTTAAATAGTAGTGTAGATTTCAATAACACCTTAGATAGTGATCTATTTGAACGATCCACTTCAAAAATCACTGAAGAGCCTATTCCGTTTAATAGTAACGAAACCTACAGTTTTACAGAGTGGCTTAAATTAACCACTTTACAACCTATTGATAGAACGATTGAAGTAGAAGCTGTAAAAGAAGAACTTCAAGAAGTTATTCCAGTTGATACTGACCGCACAAAAAAAATGGCCCTTATTGACCAGTTCCTTGCAAACAAACCCAAAATAAAACCTAGAAAAGATAAATTTTCTAC
Source organism: Nonlabens sp. (assembly GCA_023301395.1). Lineage (GTDB taxonomy): Bacteria > Bacteroidota > Bacteroidia > Flavobacteriales > Flavobacteriaceae > Nonlabens. Next base: position 3,126 of record JALZUY010000265.1, on the reverse strand, counting down.
TTTTAACCTAGCCGATCTTAACAGATCCACTGACCGGTTAATGACAGAAACATTAGCTCAAGTCTATCTCGCTCAAAACAACTATACTAAAGCTATTCAAGCTTATAAGGTTTTAGTTTTGCAGCATCCAGAAAAAAGTGGTTTCTTTGCAGACCGAATTCGGGAAATTAAGAACATACAAAGCAATATATAAATGAGCACATTATTTTACCTTTTCTTAGGATTAATCGTAGTTGTAGCCTTTTTACTCATAGTAGTAGTAATGGTTCAAAATCCTAAAGGTGGCGGACTTTCATCTAGTTTTGGTGGCGGTGGCACACAACAATTAGGTGGTGTAAAGAAAACTGGAGACTTTTTAGATAAAAGTACTTGGGTCCTTTCTACACTATTATTAGTATTAATTCTTGCTGCTAGTTCTGTTTTAATTACAGAAAGAACAAGTGCAAACAGAGATATTACAGACCCTAACAATGTAGAGGTTCCTACAACTCTACCTACTCCAGCAGCAGCTACAAATGATACTGCTACTCCTGTAGATGGTGAGTAGTCTTAATCACATTTTATAACTGACAAGATATCCAACCATTACGGTTGGATATTTTTGTTTTATGATGTTTTGTCAGTCTATTTTAAATGGCATACTTATGGAACATTGAGAGACAAATTAAATCAATTAAAACCCTATTATAATGGCATTAAAAATTCAACCTTTATCAGACAGAGTGCTCATAGAACCTATGGCAGCTGAACAAAAAACTGCATCGGGTCTTTACATTCCTGATACTGCAAAAGAAAAGCCTCAACAAGGAAAAGTTGTTGCAGTAGGAAAAGGAAACAAGGATCACGACATGACCGTAAAAGCAGGAGACACAGTTCTTTATGGAAAATACAGTGGTACTGAGCTTAAACTAGAAGGTGCTGAGTATTTAATGATGCGTGAGGACGATATCCTAGCAATCGTATAATTTAATTACGGTATTTGTTTTAATCACGCTTTCGCGAAAGCGTAATAAACAAGACAAACGCATCATTAAAAAATTAGATTATTAAAATCAAGAGTACTTATGTAGTACTTGACAAAACAAAATCAAAATGGCAAAAGAAATAAAATTTGACTTAGAAGCAAGAGACGGTATTAAGCGCGGTGTTGATGCCCTTGCAAATGCTGTAAAAGTAACTCTAGGTCCTAAAGGACGTAATGTAATCATCGGGAAATCATTTGGCGCGCCAGTGGTAACTAAAGATGGTGTGTCTGTAGCAAAAGAAATTGAACTTGCAGATGAGTTAGAAAATATGGGAGCTCAAATGGTAAAAGAAGTTGCTTCTAGAACCAATGATCTTGCAGGTGACGGAACAACAACTGCAACTGTTCTTGCACAAGCAATTGTAAAAGAAGGATTAAAAAACGTAGCTGCTGGTGCAAATCCTATGGATTTGAAACGTGGCATCGATAAAGCTGTAGAAGCTATTACTGCAGATCTTGATAAGCAATCTAAGAAAGTAGGTGGCTCAAGTGAAATGATTAAGCAAGTTGCATCTATATCTGCAAACAACGATGATATAGTAGGTGACCTTATCGCAAAAGCATTTAATAAGGTAGGAAAAGAAGGTGTTATCACTGTTGAAGAAGCAAAAGGAACTGAAACTTATGTAGACGTTGTAGAAGGAATGCAGTTTGACCGTGGATATCTTTCTCCATACTTTGTGACTAACTCTGAAAAAATGACGACTGAGCTAGACAATCCTTATATCTTATTATTTGATAAGAAAATCTCAACAATGAAAGAATTGATGCCAGTTCTTGAGCCAGTTGCTCAAACAGGTAAACCACTTCTTATTATTGCTGAAGATGTAGATGGTGAAGCTCTTGCAACTCTAGTAGTAAACAAATTAAGGGGTTCTCTTAAGATTGCTGCTGTAAAAGCACCAGGTTTTGGTGATCGTAGAAAAGCAATGTTAGAAGATATTGCTATTCTTACTGGTGGTACTGTAATCTCTGAAGAAAGAGGATTTACACTTGAGAATGCGACATTAGAAATGCTAGGTACTGCTGAGAAAGTAGACATCAATAAAGACAATACTACTCTTGTAAATGGAAGTGGTAAAGCAGCAGATATTAAATCTCGTGTAGGACAAATTAAGTCTCAAATCGAGAACACTACGTCTGACTATGATAAAGAGAAACTTCAAGAACGTCTAGCTAAGTTAGCTGGTGGTGTTGCTGTACTTTATGTAGGTGCTGCAAGTGAAGTAGAGATGAAAGAAAAGAAAGATCGCGTAGATGATGCACTTAATGCTACTCGCGCAGCTGTTGAAGAAGGAATAGTTGCTGGTGGTGGAGTTGCTCTAGTTCGTGCTAAAGCATCTTTAAGTAAAATCAAAGCAATTAATGCTGACGAGGAGACTGGAATAGCTATCGTAGCTCGTGCTATTGAGGCTCCATTAAGAACTATTGTTGAAAACGCAGGCGGTGAAGGAAGTGTTGTTATCTCTAAGATTCTAGAATCTAAAGGAAATCAAGGTTATGATGCTAAGAATGATTCATATGTAGATATGTTGAAAGCCGGAATCATTGATCCTAAGAAAGTAACACGTGTTGCCCTTGAAAATGCAGCATCAGTATCAGGAATGATTCTTACTACAGAGTGTGCTCTTGTAGAGATTAAAGAAGATAGTGCTGGCGGCGGAATGCCAGGTGGAATGCCAGGCGGCATGGGCGGAATGATGTAATCATAGCGTTTAAATAATTTATAAAATGCCATCTCTTACGAGATGGCATTTTTATTTACTCATTTTATAATGGTCGTTAACGTCACATTAAGATTTATTGTGCTGAATAGACGATATCTTACGACCACCAAAAAATCTATAATAATGCGTATACTAAAACTACTCATGTTACTTCTTTTCACAGCAACCATATCGGTAAGTTGTGGCTCACAAAAAGACAGTAAAAAAGCTCCTCTATCAGGTGCTCAAAAGAAAAAGCCTAAAAAAGGCGGAATTCAACCTTATGCTAAGGTCATCACTAAAAAAGCAAAAAGTGATAAAGGACTTTTTACAGTCCACCAAGTAGAAGACAAATACTTCTATGAAATCCCAGACAGTCTTTTTAGATCGGAAGAG
>JALZUY010000264.1 GCA_023301395.1 Nonlabens sp. | reverse complement strand
TAACACTACAAATATGAATAGATAAGTTATTTCCAAAAAGATGAGTTGTTCCCTATCAATGATTGATTATTCCCTAAAATAAAAAAACCTGATTTAAGTATTTAAATCAGGTTTCTATACTATTTCAAATAAATGAAACTAATATCTTCTTCTTGGTTTATTACTAGAACTTCCTGAACCTTTAGAGCCTCCAGATTTTGAATTCCCTCCAGAACCACTTCGCTGTGGTCTGCGACCACGCTGTCCTTGTTTCTTCAAACTAGGCTCAGCAGCATCTTCCATTTTAAATTTAAAATCGTGATCTTCTATTACAGGAATTTGTTGTTTGATTAATTTCTCAATATCTTTTAAGAAAGGTCTTTCTTCAAGCATGCAAAAAGAAACAGCAAGTCCACTTGCTCCTGCTCTACCAGTACGACCTATGCGGTGAACATAAGATTCTGCCACGTTAGGCAAATCATAGTTTACTACATAACTCAATTCATCAATATCGATACCTCGTGCAGCAATATCTGTAGCAACTAGTGTTTGAATTTTCCCGTCTTTAAAATCACCAAGAGCTCTTTGTCGAGCTGCTTGAGACTTATTACCATGTATAGCAGCACTTCCTATTCCTGCTTTTTCTAGATCCTTTACAATCTTATTTGCTCCATGCTTAGTACGTGAAAATACAAGTGTTGAATCTAACAATTTAGTCTCAAGAAGTTCAATAAGTAGATCAGTCTTGTTCTTTTTATTAACGTGATAGATTTGTTGCTCTACTTTCTCAGCTGTTGTTTTCTCTGGTGCGATAGTCACACGTTCAAAATCACCTAAGATTTGTCTCGATAACTCAACAATCGTTTTAGGCATGGTAGCACTAAAGAATAATGACTGTCTCTCATGAGGTAATAACTTCAATAATTTCTTGATATCATGGATAAAGCCCATGTCCAGCATTTGATCTGCTTCATCGAGTACAAAAAACTCAATATGCTTTAAGGTAATAAAACCTTGATTGATTAAATCTAGTAATCTACCTGGTGTAGCTACTAGCACATCAATACCGCTCTTAAGTCTATTGACTTGTTGTGCTTGTTTTACTCCACCATAAATAACGGTGTTTCTTATATCAGTATATTTTGCATATGCCTTGAAATTCTCATCAATTTGAATAGCAAGTTCTCTGGTAGGTGTAACTACAAGTGCTTTAATAGGACGGCGACCTTTAGGTGGTGCTCCGTTATATAAATGTTGTAAAATTGGAATTGAAAACGCGGCTGTTTTACCGGTACCTGTTTGTGCGACTCCTAATAAATCTTTCCCTTTAAGTAAAATGGGAATGGATTGCGCTTGAATAGGTGTAGGATTTTCATATCCTTGGTCTTGCAGCGCACGCAAGATAGGCTCAACGAGCCCAAGTTCTTTAAATGTCATGAATTATATTAAGCGACAAAGGTAAGCAAATTAAGCCGGGCAATACTGCCCAGCTCTTTATAGAATCTCTAGAGAAAAGTGACGTTCATCTGTATAAGAACAAAGAGAATCTCCATCTTCTGAAAAATCATCGCCGTCAAAATACAAATTCTGTGGTTCTACCTCAAGATAAACCTTAATACTATATCTACCAGCATTTTGCGGAGTTCCAAAAACGAATAAATCCTGTCCTATAAACTCATAGTCCATTCCTGGCGGTAAATCCGATACGGTGTAATAACCCAATATTCTCTATCTCTAGGCTCGTTTTTAATTTCGGATCTAATGACGTCCTCATAATACTGACCATCTTGACCAGTGTCTAGATCTTTATGCGGTAAATAAGGTCGTGTGTTTATAATACAATCTGTAACTGAGTCACATCTTATTATAGAAACAATAACAAATAGTGCAAATAATAGTCTCGTGAAATTTTTCATAATTTCCCCTTTGGCTATATCTATCAAAACCTTTACCAAAACCCATATGAAGGCGTCTACTTACTAATTGAAGAATATAAAAAGAATGACTACTCTTCTAGCTCTAGATCTTTGAGTAATTGCTCATAATCGATATCCATTTCACTCTCTTCACTCTCCATATCATATTCAAGCTGAGTAAGCGTTTCAAGCGACTGATAAAAAGATGGGAAATACTTATCCTTTCTATCTTTAAGTGTCCAGCTTGTAGCATAAAAAATATCGTTATCACTTTCTACAGTAGTGATGATATAAACCACATTAAGTCCATCTATATTTGCTCCAGCCTCAACAGTCATCGCAGGCATTCCATTAATCACATGAGTCATTTTAGACTTAGTAACCTTGTAATTAAATGACTCTTCCATGGACTCTAATTGCATATCCATGTAGTTCTCTGCATAAGAAAGGCTGTCACTTCCCATATCTAGAATACGTCGCGCAAAGTTAAAATCAGATTTTGACTCAGCCATTACAATCATATATGTCTCACGGAACATGTTTTGCATTTGCATCTCTGCATCTTCATTTAAATCATCAGTCTCTGTTAAGTAATCAGGTATTTTAATGCTAAATTTTGTGCTTTCAAAAAGTTTAAAATCCTCATCAATGTTTAGATTTTCTGGAGTTTTTGATCCACCTAAACAACTAGTTAAAGCTGTTAAAAGAATAAGAACAATGGTTGATTTAACTAGTAATTTCATGTGACAGTATATAATTAGGCATGTATCACGCTTGTGCAAAAGCGTATTCTAAAAAAACAAAAATAGGATTAATCTACGACCTGTAATTTACAAAGGATCCAGGTTTTTGAGCATCTTCAACGGACGAGTTATGATCGATTTGTTCCAGTTGTTGCTCTAATTGATGGTAACCATCGATAACTTTAACAACTAGAAATCCTGCAATAATGGATAATCCCGAAGAAATATAATCTGTAATAATAGCACCTTCATACAGTCCTAGATCGTCAGACCGCAAGTAAAGTCTTCCAGATATATTACTAATTATAGATGCAGATATGAATGCTGCCCACCACCATCCCATAGGGACATCATCTTCAGAGAGCTCTGGTTGAATTTTACGCTTATTCATATAGGTAGACGATTCCACCCATAATTCTTGCATGATTTGGTATGGTCTGAAAAGGCTCATAATGGGAACAAACCATGCTCCAGCAGCCCAGCCATCACTGTGCTTTAAATTAGTAACTAATTGATGTAGGTTCCAGTATGCACGTCTAAACCACATGATAAATAAAATCCCTACCACTAATTTCACAATAAGTTGTGCAGTACCTGATAGGATATCAAGATAGAAACTCATGGAACCTATAAAATCTGGAATATCGTTTCCTGCGAGGTTGTAATAGTTGATAGAAACACCTATAATATTAATGAAGTCCATCGCCATCGCAAAGTAGATTGCTATCACGGCAATTTTCTTGCGGTCCTCGTTAAGTCTTAATTGTATCATATATAAAATAAAGATTGCAATATGAAACCATTTACCTACATTTCAAAATACTTCAGGAAAATAACTGATGGAATCATAAGAACTCCATTGTATAATGCATGAAAAAGCATGGAATAAAGCAGTCCTACCTTAACACGTATCAATCCTAGAAATAATCCTGCAACAATCTGAGGACCAGTAATTATAGGCAACAATAGCAAAGTATTCATACTTATACCGTAGTTAGTTATGTGTATTGCACCAAATGCAAATGCAAACAAATAAAACAACCACCTAAAATCACTACGATCTACATTGCGGAACAAAGTAATAGGAGCTCTAAATATTAATTCTTCAAATAATGGCGCGGCAATAACTGCGGTGACAAGAATAAATAATACAGATTGACTTTTTATCATTTCCATCACAGCATGATCATCTGTACTTACCCATCCTAGAGCTTCTACTCCATAGATAAGAATAGACAATGCCACGTTACAAACCATAATCATCCAGAAACTGGTCCAAAACAATTTCGCTTTTTGAGTATTGAAAATATTTGGGCCTTTCTCAGCATCGGGATTTTTAAAGTAATTGAGTATATCGTGAACCATGAATCTTATTTTAACCATTAGTACTCAATGCAATTGATTTGTTACAAATTGGGTTATTAGAAATTATAAAAACGAACTTTTAAAAAAGATTCTCTTAGTAAATAAAAAGATGAGCTAGAAAATAGCGCTCGTGTTTCAACCTTTCTAACCAAATTTGCGCTGCGCTGCAGTTTGCCCACCTTTATTTTTCTAAGGAAAGGTGCTTTTTTTATATTCCTATACTATAAACTCCTTGCCATAGAAAAGGCGAGGACAGGTGGTGTTTTGCTTGTC
>JALZUY010000263.1 GCA_023301395.1 Nonlabens sp. | reverse complement strand
GGTGCAGAAAATGCACTCTATCCATTACGAGAATTACAAACTAAAAAACGTATTGTAAAAACCATAGCCAGTAAGAATACAAAAGGAGAAACTCAAACTAAATATTTAATTGTTGAAGGTCCTGTATGTGTTGCGGGTTGTACCACCAAAGAACATATTTACGAGGATAATGCAAACAGAAGCTTCTTAATTTATCTCGATGAAAGTGCAGAACAAGACGAAAAAATAATGCAGTATCAACGCCAAATATCCACAGGCGAAATCAACTTTTATGAGCAAAAAGAACTGCAAGAATTTTTACAGAATACACAACGCATATTAAAACCAATAACTGTTAGAAACCCTTTTGCCAATAAACTAAATCTTCCACAATCCGTTTTTAAACCAAGAAGAACCAACAACCATTATTTACAATTCATTGAAGCGATTACATTTTATTACCAATACCAACGAGAAAAGCAGTTTGACAAAGAAACAGGCGAAGAATATATCGAAACCACTTTGGAAGATATAGAAAAAGCAAATACACTTTTAAAAGAGGTTTTATTACGTAAAAGCGATGAATTAACAGGAAGTTGCAGAAACTATTTAGAAAGCCTTAAATCATACTTAAAAGTTAAAAAGAAGAAACAATTTACAAACCGAGAAATACGACAAGCTTTACGTATCAACCCAAGCAATCAAAAGCGATACAATCTACAATTACAAATTGGTTACTACATCAAAAAAGTAGAAGGTAAAAAAGCAACAGGATATCATTACGAAGTAGTGAGTACAACAGAATACAACCAATTACAACAGCAGATAAATGGTGTGTTAGATAAGACTTTACAAGACCTAAAGGAGTTCAGTAGTTCAAAAGCAGTTCAAGTTAAAAATGAACCACGTAAAACAAAGAAAGTCAGTTAATTAAATAAGTGGTTCGCAAAGTTCACAGAAATGCATAAGTGCAATGAAAAAACTAATACTAAAAAATCAATCTTTTATTTATATCGAGAAATCTTTTAGAGAATGGCTTGATGTTTTAGGCTATGCAGAAACTACAGTTTATAACCTTCCCAACCATATTAGAGAACTGTTTTATTACTTGGAACAACATAACATTAATCATATAAAACAGCTTGATAATCAGATTATAATAGCGCATTACAATAGCTTAAAAACAAGAGGAAACGAACGACAAGGTGGCGGATTAAGTAATGCGTATTTAAACAAACATTTACAAGCGTTCTACAAGTTTACAGAATACTTGCGTCAAAGTGGAAGAATGACTTTACCAATGTTAACTATCGATTGGGAAAGCAATGATGTTACGGAAATAGAAACCTTGACACAAGAAGAAATAAAACTACTTTATAAATCAACATACGGTTATAATGAGAATACCAAACTAGAACCATTTAATGCAAGAGATAGAGCCATTTTAACGGTTTTCTATGGTTGTGGATTACGAAGAAATGAAGGCTATCATTTAAGCTTATCAGATATTTATTGGGACAAAGGAATCTTACACGTAAAAAAGGGAAAAGGATATAAAGAACGCTTTGTGCCACTCAATAAAACCAACTTAAAATACTTGGAACAATACGTTTATGATTGGCGACCTATCATCATAAAAGATAAAACCGAAGATGCTTTATTTATCAGTCAGAAAGGTAGAAGAATGGAATCTCAAAGTATGGCTATTAGATTAAAATTACTGCAACAAAGAACCAATGATATAAGATTGCAACAAAAGAATATTAGACTACACGTATTACGCCATAGCATAGCTACACACTTACTTGGCAACGGAATGTCATTAGAGAAAATAAGTAAATTTTTAGGGCATAGTTCATTGGAAAGCACACAGATTTACACACATTTATTGGAACAAGAAAATGAGCACATTTAAAAATTATCTACTCTCAAAAGGTTATAGTACAGAAACTACAAATAGTTACAATCGAGGATTATTACAATACATAGTTTGGTCTGAAACTCAAAAAATAGAAGTAGAACAAAGCACCTATAACGAAGTTATAAGTTACGTTCAATATCTAAAGAATAAAGGGTTGCAACAGCGTTCTATACAGCAATCTGTAAATAGCTTAAAACATTATTTTAAATGGCTTATAAAAAGGCAATTAAGAAATGACAATCCAACAAGCAATGTGAATATCAAAGGAATTAAAAGAAGGAAATTACACAATGTATTAAATAAGCAAGAACTTGAAAAACTGTACAATGACTTTAAAAATATTGAAACGGAAAGTCTAGCTAAAAAGCGGAATGAAATCATAGTAAGTTTATTGATTTATCAAGGCTTGAATAGTAAAGAATTAGGGAGATTAAAAGTAACTGACCTAAAATTACGAGAAGGTAAAATCTATATCGAAAGAACCCGAAACAGCAACGAAAGACATTTAAAACTGGAAGCGCATCAAATCTTGGATATAATGGAATACCAATTAAGAACAAGAGAAGAAATATTAAAAGAAGCAAAAAAACAAACGGATTTATTATTTATGAGCTTCGGTAAAAGTGCCAAGTTCCATAACGTTATACACAAGCTTTTACCACAACTTAAAAGACTAAATAGAAATATTAAAAGCGTAAATCAAATACGAACAAGCGTTATAACAGCTTGGTTAAAAAGTTACAATCTTCGAGAAGTACAATATATGTCTGGGCATCGTTACGTAAGTTCTACAGAAGCCTATTTAGTTAATGATTTAGAAGATTTACAAGAAGATATAAATAAATATCATCCAATAAATTAGGTATCGCAATTTGCGACACCCAATTTAAAAACTATTTTTACAAACAGAAATTACATTATAAAATGAGTGAGAATACAAACGAAAAATCATTAGTTCCAAACGAATTAATAGCAAGTAGAATATTGCTAATCAGAGACCAAAAAGTAATGATAGATGCTGATATTGCAGAGCTTTACGGGGTAACTACAAAACGCTTGAATGAGCAAGTAAAAAGGAATGCAAGTCGTTTTCCTTCCAATTTTATGTTTGAACTGACAAAAGAAGAAAAGAATCAGGTAGTCGCAACTTGCGACCACCTCGAAAAATTAAAGTTCTCACCTGTTTTACCAAAGGTTTTTACAGAACACGGAATAATGATGGTTGCTAATGTTTTAACAAGTGAAAGAGCAATACAAGTAAGTATCCAGATTATAGAAGTATTTGTAAAAATGCGAGAAATACTAACAGATAATTTAAGTTTAAAACTTGATATTGAAGAAATTAAAAAGAAGCTGTCAAACCACAGTAAAAACATAGAATTGGTGTTTAATTATCTTGATGAACTTATTGAGAAAAAGGATAACGAAAAACCACGTAATAAAATAGGTTATAAAAATAGTTAGAACTTAAAAAGCTTCGCAAATAAAAAACCAATCATTACGCAAAATCCCACAC
>JALZUY010000262.1 GCA_023301395.1 Nonlabens sp. | reverse complement strand
TGTTTACGCTTTCGCAAAAGCGTACATCTTCAACGTTATCCACTGCAACAGATTGCGTAATGGCAACAATAGTTAAGATTAAGGCTATTAATATTTTTCTCATAAGCTATTTATACTTCAATAATTGATTATCATTATCTTATGGCAACTGATTGACATTTCCTAAATAAACACCGTGAAATTCATCTCCATTATCATCAATTCCATCTATTGAAATTGCGAATCCTGTCAAATAAGTTGTTACTCTTATAAATCCACTGTCTAGTGCTAGAAATGAACTAAATGTGTTTGCCGCATCAAAATCTAAGCTATAACCCAAAGTAGCGTTTGCAGGCTCATCAAGATCACTAATTGTATACAATCCTGTCTGGAAACCTTCTGTAGAATTACCGTAGAAATTGAGTTGCATTAATACACCAGCTCCTTCTAACTCATCCATGTCATTAAGTGTAACTCCATCTCCTAGAATTGTTACAAAAGTTCTTATTCCTGTAGAGCTCACTTGCTGAGTTTCTCCTCTAAACGCTCCTACTGTTTCAAAATTAGTAATTTGATCTCCATAGCAAAATGTATTTACTTGAATGGGTTGAGAAACCGGCAAGTCATCATCACTATCACAGGAAGTTGTCATTACTATGGTTGTTACCATAAATAATAGTGTCATTATTCTTTTCATCATTATATCCTTTAATTATTGCTTTCTTTCTTTATAAACTTGCGCAGTATCTGACAGAAATTGTAATAGGACCATTTCATTATCAGGCTTTATCAATTGATTGTTCAATCCACGATCAGTGGCAAAGTAAATGAAATCATAAAGATTTTCCTTCTTAATTTCAAGAAATTCTATTAAGTAATCAGCATCAAATTGATTTTTCAATACAGCAACATCAAATCGTTGCTCTACCGTTTTTGCACTTCCAAAATCAATATCCAATGCACTTAAAGCAACGTTAAGGACAACCGCAGCAAGTAAGCCCACTAAATTGAACATATTATAACGTGGCTGTGACTGCATCATTGCTTCATGACGTAAGTCATATTCATTAGGCTGACGCACCATATCTGAAAGTGTATTCTCTGTTCTATCAATGGCTGGTGTCCACATATTCTGGCCTGTAATTTTTTCCATTCTTGTGTCTGTCATCTCAAGTTTTTTAAGATTGAGATATACGTTTTGATCGCCTTCTAATACAATTTGATCAAGAACGTTAACACCATCACCTAGGGTTATAGTTACGACTTTCTCTTCTACAGTTCTATCTGTAACCACCAGAGTAACCGGTTCATGTGCTGTTGATTTAAAAACAATTCTGTCACCCGTTTTCACATCAATTCTATAACTACCAGTAGAGGTTGTTACAGTAGTCTCGTAACTACCTTCATTAAAAATGGTAATCCCTTCAACGGGTTCATTGAGTTCATTTTGAATATAACCTGAAATCTGAACACGATCTTGTTGTCCTATCGACAGGGAAGGAACAAGAACTATAAAAAGAAGTATGAGTTTATTCATTTTTTATTATTTTACGTTTTTTAAAAGCAATAGCCTGTTTAGATAAGAATTCAAGAAGGTCGAGTTCATTTTCAGACTGTACAAGTTGTTTAGTTAGCCCATGATCTGCAACGAAGTATCCATATTCAATGAATTCCTTTCCGTCAAGTTTCAAATAATCAGTCAGGTAATCTTTACTGTATTTATTTTTAAGTAAGACTAATGGGTTCTTCTCTTCAGGTATAGCGTCATCATTAGAAATATTTTTAATATCTAGTTGTCTTGCAATGTTTGCGGTATTAATATTTTGAGAAAAACCTACACTATTATATCGCAAACCGGTTTGTTTAAATGCCTCTGATCGTACAGGATATTCATTACCTGCACGCACTTTATCTGAAAAGGTATATTCCATACGGTCTACTCCTGCAGTTTTTATGTTTTCTAAGGAAACTTTTTCTAAGCCCGACTCTACCGTTTCGATACGTTTAACGGGTATCATAAAACTTGTCGCACTCACATTTACCGTTTCAAGATCTTTAACATCAGCATTAAGGCTTAATTCTATTTTCTTATCCTTTATCACTTTTTGAGAAATCTCTACTGAAAAAGTTTCAAATTGAACAGCTTTAAAAGACAACTCATCTCCCACCATAGCATCAATATAAAAAGCACCGCTCTCATTTGTAACCGTTCCTTCAAGAGAATTACCGTTAAAGATGGTAATACCTGTGAGTGTTGTACTTAAATCTGTACGTATAAGTCCTTTTATCTGGATACGTTCTTTTTGGGCCGTTGAAAGTAAACCCATAAAAAGCGATAAGTAAATTAAATATTTCATAGCTTTAATTATATCTAGCAATTTAATTCAAATTGCCTTTTTGATAACGATAACATTATCCAATTAATTGTTAAATACCTTTGTGAAAAGTATTCTTATGAGAAATATGATCGTTGCCAGTACCTCAACCATTCACGGTAGTGGATATTTAGAGTATTTACTAGATGATTTAGTAGTCGTTTTCAAACAAGAAAACATAACTGAATTACTGTTCATTCCGTTTGCGCGACCAGGTGGTGTTTCACATGATGATTATACTCAAAAAGTGCACCAAGCTTTAACAAGAACTCAAATTAAAGTAACTGGCTTACATAAAACCGAGAATCCAGCACAAGCCATTTCAAGTGCTCAGGCTATTTTCACTGGTGGAGGAAACACTTTTCAACTGGTAAAAACACTTCAGCAACTAGAATTAATGGAACCATTGCGCAAAGCAATTTTTAATGGAACATTTTATTTAGGAACGAGTGCAGGAAGTAACATATGCGGACTTAACATGCGTACCACAAATGATATGCCCGTTGTACAACCCGATAGCTTTAAAACTACAGGAGTACTGGGATATAATATAAATCCACATTATTTAGATCCTATTGACGGCTCTACACATATGGGAGAAACAAGAGAACAACGTATTAAAGAATTTCATTTTTATAATACTATTCCAGTTATAGGGCTAAGAGAAGGCAGTTACATAAGAGTTCAAGGCGATCAAGAAATATTATGCGGTCCACATACTGCTCGCGTATTTTTACAAAATCAAAAACCTTATGAGGTGAAAAATGGTTACAATTTCACTCAACTGATTTAATCGATTAATTTAAAATAAAAAATAATGATTGATAGTTATAATTTTGCTATAGCATAAAACTTCAAAATAAATCCTTTATAACCATTTGCCAGAGCTGTTTTTTTTATAGGGACAATAAGCTAGAGTGATACTCATATATGAAATTAACATTTGAAACAGAACGATTGCTACTAAGACCTTTTCAAGAGGCTGACGCACCATTTCTTTATGAGCTCAATAGCGATGAAGAAGTTATGCAATACACTGGAGACTTTGCTTTTAAAAACATTGAGGCAGCTCGTGAATTTGTCCAAGATTACATCGAGAACCCTAACGGTCAATTCATAAAACACCATATGGGAAGGCTTGCGATTATACGTAAAGAAGACAACCTATTCCTAGGATGGACAGGTCTTAAATTTCATAAAGAAGAAAACTTTGTAGACACAGGCTATCGGCTTATGAAAAAATACTGGAGAAAAGGATATGCTACAGAATCTACACATCGAGTGCTGCAACATGCTTTTCAAGATCATAAATTAGCCCAAGTCATAGCTCATGTGCACGAACTCAACATAGGCTCACAGCACGTAGTTCAAAAACTAGGAATGACTCTTGACCATCGATTTTTGTGGGATGGAAGATATCCTGCACGTTGTTATAAAATCACTAATGATGAATTTAGTAATAAGTAAGATATCTGGTAAGGAAACTTATCCAGTACGTCATCCTGTTTTAAGAGCTGGTAGGCCTATTGAAGATTGTTATTTCACAGGTGATGAACTCGAGACTACTATACACCTAGGTTTATTTATTAAGGAAGAACTGGTAGCCGTAGGAACATTTTTATCAAACCTAGACGCAACTATTGAGCAATTAAAGTATCATAAGATCGAGCAATGTTATCAACTACGTGGCATGGCAGTTCTAAAAGAAATGCAAGGAAAACAACTAGGCAAGAATTTATTAATAGCTGCCGAGCAATTGCTTTATGCAAAAGACGTTACCGCATTGTGGTTTAATGCACGTACTGTAGCAGTGCCTTTTTATGAAAAAATGGGTTATGAAAAAATAAGCGAGGCTTTTGAAATTGAAAACGTTGGAACACATTACAAAATGTACAAATCATTATGAAATTTTTTTTAAACTTCTTTTTATTTTGCATGCTTATGGCTCAAGGACAAGAATCTTTTGAGGAACATACAGGACAAGCCATTAACCCAAATAACACATTACAACCAGCATCTCAAGAAGCATTCAACACTATGCGTGCAGCAGCACTTAAAGATGGAATCAATTTAAAAATCGTTTCAGGTTATCGTAGCTTTACGAGGCAACGTCAAATCTGGAATAGGAAATATAAAAAATACCAAGGTCAAGGATTAACACCAGACGGCATTTTTGATAAGATTGTGGAATACTCTACGGTTCCTGGAACAAGCAGACACCATTGGGGTACAGACATGGATATTATTGATCAAAGCGCCATTTACAGCGGCGACGTTCTTGTTCCTAATAAGTTCCATGGTAACGGATCTTTCTGTAAAATGAAAGACTGGATGGAGAAAAACGCAAGTCAATTCGGATTTGAACTCGTCTATACACTCAATGAGAATCGCACAGGTTTTAAATATGAACCATGGCACTATAGCTATGCACCGCTTTCGCGAAAGCTGCTTCAAGAATATCTTTCAGAAAGTGAATTCCTTCTATTTTTAAGAAATCAAGAGATATTAGGAATGGATAAAATAAGTGATCAACGATTATTGAGATATTACAAGGAACACATTCAAGGTGTAAATCCATCGTTGAAATAAAAAATAACTGAACCGTTTAATTTTATTTAATTTAGACACTAGAATTAAAACCAATTGTTATGAAAGGTGGATCAGGAAAAATTAGATTATTTATAGGGTTGGCTATAGTCGCATTTACAGTAATAAAATATTGCTCCAGTGCCGAGACTAATGACCATACTGGAGAAACACAATATGTAAACCTAACCACGGATCAAGAAATTGCAATGGGATTAAGCGCAGCACCTAGTATGATGGCGGCACATGGTGGACTGCATCCCGATCAACAAGCTCAAGCTCAACTGGATCGAGTAGGGTCAAAACTGGTAAACAGCAGCATAGGTAGAGAAACAGGTTACGAATATGACTTTCACTTATTAGCTGACGATAGTACTATTAATGCGTTTGCATTACCTGGTGGACAGTGCTTTATAACTGCTGCTTTATACCAGCAGCTAGAAAATGAAGATCAACTTGCAGGAGTGATGGGACATGAAATAGGACACGTAATTGCAAGACATAGTGCAGAGCGTATAAGTCAACAAGGCCTTGCTCAAGGTGTAATTACGGGAGTAAGTGTAGGTACTGACGGCGGTGGACAAATGGCTCAATCTATTGCACAAATGCTCACTATGAAATACGGTCGTGATGACGAATTACAGAGTGATGATCTAGGCGTTAAAATGATGATAGACGCTGGCTATGACCCTTATGAAATGATAGGTGTGATGGAGATATTAAAGAACGCAGCCGGACCTAATCGCACACCAGAGTTTCAAAGTTCTCATCCAGATCCTGAAAATCGTGTGGAACGTATTAAAGAAGCCATCCAAAAATACGGGAAGTAGAGTAAAATAAATTAAAACTAGAGTATATGAGTATCATGCTAGAGAGTAATATTAAGATTTTATGGAATGACGGCAAGCAATGGCATCGTTCTCCTTATCATTATTATGCAAACAGACAGCCCGATTCAAATGCTACATTGTTCTATAACAACTGTATGATTACGCTAGATTTTCTTTATGAAACCAAAGCTCTAGAACTTGATTTTGAAGATGGCAACACCATTAACATTCTAGAAGAATTCATCAATAGAGCTGGTAAAAGAATAACCATAAGAGATGGAGAAAAGAATTCCTACAGCCCATCTACAGACACGATTACTTTCTTTGATAACGATGGAGCAATGTTCCGCAAGGATTTGAGAAAACCATGGTCTAGACATAATACAGGAAGAGTTTCTAGCGCATCATTATTAGGTCACGAACTTATTCATGCATACCATGAACAATTTACTCCTAAAGAATACATTAAGCGTAAATCTAAAAAAATACTGGGCTGGAAAGTAAAGTTCCCTTATTTCCCAAATCATGAAGAAATTCTAGTCACTAAGAACTTAGGAAATCAAGTTATTAAAAAATTAGGTGAAGATGAACGCGAGCATTATAAACGCAACTATTACCCTACTATGAGCCCTATTACTACTGAACCTATGCGTGTGGATGGTGATGTAGTTTAGTATTGGCTGTTGGCTGTTGGCTG
>JALZUY010000261.1 GCA_023301395.1 Nonlabens sp. | reverse complement strand
GCTTCGACAAAGTCACTTTCTTTATAGGAATATGATTTTCTTGTTTTAATCTTCTAATGACTCTAAGGATTTTGAGTTCGCTTTCTACACTCAATCCATAACCACTTTTTATCTCTATAGCTGTTGTTCCCATAGCGATTACATTATTTAATCGTTCTTGTGCTTGAACAAATAAATCATCTTCATTCATGGTAGCTAGTTTTGCAGCACTATTAAGAATTCCGCCGCCACGAGCAGCTATTTCTTCATAGGTCAGTCCATGAATGCGGTCTTCAAACTCTTTCTCTCGTGTTGCTGCAAATACGAGATGTGTATGAGAATCTACATAACCAGGAGCGATGATTTGATGTTCACAATTATAAACCTCATCGGCAGGATGTGGATGGAAATGATCCATAGAACCATAATCTACTATGCGACCATGTTCTACAAATAAATAAGCATTTTTTATAGATGGCAATTCATTCATTGCTTCACCTCTTAATGGTTCCATAGTGTGCTCACGCACTTGAACCAGTTCTTTAATATGAGTAAATAGTATAGACATAAGGTGAAGATAATATTTTTAAAAGGCTCTGTAAAACCTTTGGGCAATGGAGTTAAATGTTCAGAAAATCTTAACACTATTATTAGGTAACTTGGGATGCTTTAAAAAATGATTATGAGTTCAAAAAAACGACCTGTAAATACTATTTGTGTTCATGCAGGAAATATCAAAGATGATAAGTATGGCGGTGCCACTTCTCCTCTATACATGTCTACTGCTTACGATTACCGTGGTGAAGGTACTAACTTGTATCCGCGGTATTTCAATACTCCTAATCAAGTTGCTCTTGCTCAAAAGATTGCAGCTCTTGAAAACTGTGAAGCTGGACTTATTTTTGGTAGTGGAATGGCAGCCATAAGCGCTGTATTTATGGCATTTTTAAAAACGGGTGACCATGTGATTTTACAACGTGCCATTTATGGTGGAACATCCCATTTTGTTGATGCTGAATTCACAAATCTAGGTATCCAATTTTCATTTGTAGAGCATATCAATTCAGTGACCTTAAAAGAGCATCTTCAGGAAAACACTAAAATGGTCTATATAGAAACTCCTAGCAACCCATTGCTGGAAGTAGTTGATATGACTATGGTTTCCGCTTTCGCGAAAGCGAACTCCTTAACAAGCGTAATCGATAATACATTTGCCTCACCTATTAATCAAAATCCTGCTGATTATGGAATTGATATTATCATTCATAGCGCTACAAAATACTTAGGTGGACATAGTGATATTTGTGCAGGTACGGTAAGTAGTTCTCAACAGCACATGGATCACATATGGAAAACGGCCAAAAATTATGGTGGCAGTCTAAGCGATCAAACAGTATGGTTACTAGAACGTAGTATTAAGACACTAGGATTGCGAGTAGAAAAGCAAACTAAGAACGCAAAGAAACTCGCTCGTTTCTTAGAAAAATTACCAGATGTAAAAAAAGTGAATTATCCTGGTTTAAAATCACATCCAGATCATAAAATTGCCAAAGCGCAAATGCACGGCTATGGTGGAATGATGTCTTTTGAATTTGAGGAATCGATAGATCATCACAGCTTTCTAGAAGAACTAGGAGTTATAAAAGTAGCATTGAGCCTTGCTGGAGTAGAAAGTACCATTCTCGCTCCTACTGAAACATCTCATTCTCTATTAACAAAGCAACAGCGAGAGGAACAAGGAATCGCAGATCAACTTTTAAGATTCTCTGTAGGAATTGAAGAAATAAGTACACTTATTGATGATATAGAGCAAGCAATGAAGAAAAGCCGTAAAATTGTAAAATGATGAATAACTTAAAACTAGACATACTCGCAATAGGAGCTCATCCAGACGATGTGGAGTTGAGCTGTTCCGGTGTTCTTGCAAAAGAAGCAGCAAACGGTAAAATCACAGGAATACTTGATTTAACTCGAGGCGAACTAGGAACTCGTGGAACACCTGATATCCGTGATAATGAAGCAGCTACAGCGGCAAAAATATTAGGTGTATCAGTAAGAGAAAATCTAGCTTTCCGTGATGGATTCTTTGTTAATGATGAAATTCATCAACTGGAGATTATTAAAATTATAAGAAAATATAGACCGGATATTGTGTTATGTAATGCCTTTTATGATCGCCATCCTGATCATGGAATGGGATCTGAACTGACTAGTAAGAGTTGTTTCCTGTCTGGTTTGCGCAAAATAGAGACTGAACTAGATGGTGAAAAACAAGAAGCATGGAGACCTAAACATGTCTATCATTATATACAATGGCAAGATATGGAGCCCGATTTCATAGTCGACATCACCGGCTACATGGATGTTAAAATAAAATCTGTAGCAGCTTATAGTTCACAGTTTTACGACCCTAAATCGGGTGAACCAGAAACACCTATAAGCAACAAAAATTTCTTTGATTCTGTTAAGTATCGTGCATCAAATCTAGGTCGTTATATAGGTACAGAGTATGGAGAAGGTTTTAAGGCAGAACGTTATCCTGGAGTTGACCATATTTTTGATTTAAAATAAATTTTAAAAAGTGATTTGAATATTAAGAAATGCATTAAATTTGCAACCGCTTAACGGCATAGTGGTTGAATTCTTGAGATCCACTTAAATAAAACTCACATCGATATGGTGGTTGTAGCTCAGCTGGTTAGAGCGCTGGTTTGTGGTGCCGGAAGTCGCGGGTTCGAGTCCCGTCTTCCACCCTTAAAAAGGTCTTAGTTTACTAAGGCCTTTTTTATTGCTATAATATTAAAAAAGATAATCAAGGGATGAGAAGCTCATGCAGCTGTAGAGATATAAGCACTATAAAAATCTGGAACTTTTTTTATTGCTCATTTTTCATTCAATTCTTGAAAAATTGAATCTGAAGTTCCTCTTTACTCGTCAATACATTGTGGTTATAAAAACTGTTCTCGACTGCGCTCGAACTGATATTGTTGCTTTTTCTTAAACATCAAAATAAAATTTATCATGTGTTTTCTTAATGATCAATAACCATATTAATAATGTAGCACAGAATCTATTTGAAATTCAATTAATTTTTCACGCCCATTTAAAAAATCTAGTTCGATTACAAAATTGAATCCAGCTATTTTCCCTCCTATTTTTTGTATAAGTTTTGCTGCTGCAGCTGCTGTTCCACCAGTAGCAAGAACATCGTCATGAATCAAGACGTTATCTCCTGGAGAGATGGCATTTTCTTGAATTTCTAACGTGTCTGTTCCATATTCAAGTTGGTATTCTTGAGTTGCAATTTTACCGGGTAATTTCCCAGGCTTGCGTAGCATTACAAATTTTGCATTCAAGGCATCAGCCAGTAGCATACCGAATAAGAATCCTCTAGATTCAATTCCCACAACTACATCTATGCTTTGATCTCTGAAACCTCTTACTAGAAGTTCAGTCGTGATAGACCTCGCTCTTGAAGAAGCTAATAATGGTGAAATATCTTTAAAAACAATACCTCTTATCGGGAAATCTGGAATATCGTGAATGCACGACGCAATAAATTCATTATTCATTTTATAAAAGTAAGGAGTTCTGTGCAACTGCCGGGAAATTCTTATGAAAAAGGACAGATAAATCTAGAATAGATATATAATCTTTATATATTGAAAACTTAATTTTATTTTTTAGAAATGTTCATCATTTTTGGAACTCGTGGTATTAAACATACCGTATCAGATAGTGAAGTACTTCATAACAGTTGTCCTAATTGCGATAATGGTAATCTAGTCAACAAACTTTATAGACGCTGGTTTACTCTTTTCTTTATTCCAGTAATTCCTCTAGACACTATGGATCGTTTTTATGAATGTGACCACTGTA
This sequence comes from Nonlabens sp., assembly GCA_023301395.1. Lineage (GTDB taxonomy): Bacteria > Bacteroidota > Bacteroidia > Flavobacteriales > Flavobacteriaceae > Nonlabens. The sequence continues at coordinate 245 of JALZUY010000261.1, read as the reverse complement.
AAAGTGCCTATGTAGAGAATATCAAAAACTTGTTACAGCAATCTCAAGGTAATATTAATGAAAACCAAGCAAGAACTAGATATAGTTTTGCAAGTACCGTAGTGGCATGCATGACTCACATGGCATGTGTGGATAATTATCTAGCAGACGAAGAGCGTAGAGAAATCATGGACTTTATAGAGAAATTCTCAGATATCAAACAAGATCTACTTGCTATTTATGAAGATATAAAAGTAAATCTTAAT
>JALZUY010000260.1 GCA_023301395.1 Nonlabens sp. | reverse complement strand
GTGTCACTATGACTCATCCAAACTTGACTACCTGTAGAGATGCCATCTAGGAAAGTTTCACCTGATTTTGTGTAAGACAAGTTTGCACGACCATACTCTCGTGTATTTGAAGAACCTACTTCACCACCATGAAAATGAGCTAGATACTGTGCTCCATAACATACTCCTAGAAGTGGTTTTTTACCTCTTATCTCAGACAAGTCAATATGAAATGGGCTCTCAGAACGCACAGACATAGGACTACCTGATAGTATTACTGCCTTATAATCGTCAAGATTACTGGGGACTTTATGGAATGGGAAAATCTCTGAATAGATGTTCAACTCTCGAACTCTACGCGCAATAAGCTGTGTGTACTGCGATCCAAAATCTAATATTAAAACCTTATCGTGTTGCATGTGCAAATTTACTTTTTTATGTGTTAAAGTAATTCTGTTAGGCACACTTTTGTTAACGTGTTTTAAAGAAAATTTGAGAAATGATAAAATGGCCTTTTTCAGCCTTTTATAAATCCTTTCTAAAAGAAAGGGTTTTACACCTACTTCTTTTCAATTATAGTAAATTATAGAGTGAAAAACAGATTGAATTAATCCTTCAAAACAATAACGGTAAACCTTAAATCTAGTGGATCAAGGTTTTGTTTGATTGCATTGATGAGTTCGCTACCATATTCTAAATAAAATCTAGAGAAATTATCTTGCCTTTCTTGTAAACTAGAGTTAGGGAACAAATCTTTTTGAATGATTCTTGCTCGATCTAAGTAGTCTTTAAGTTTACGCTTTTGAGCTTTTAGAAGTCTTTTTTCTAGGTTTTCTAGTCCTTTAATTTGTTTGCGCTGTTGAGCTGCAACTGCTCCTTTAAATGACTCGTCGGTGTTTTGTGCTATTTGATATAAGTCTTCAAATTGCTTTTCAAGGTGCTCTTTTTGAGAATTGAAATCAATTTTAATCTCGCTGAGTTGTCGTGTTAACTTCTCATATAATTGATAGTCTTTAAGGAACAAGTCTTTAAGTTCTATATTTAATTTCTCTGCCTTATCTAACTGCTTGTGAGACATGAGTAATGCGGAATTACGCATGAGTAATATAGGAAATGTAATATTTTGTGAATTAAAATATCCCTTTAATTCTAACCAGTATGCCATCTCACCACCACCACCTATGTAACATAAGTTAGGCAAAATTGATTCTTGATATAAAGGGCGCATAATCACGTTAGGTGAAAAACGCTCTGGATACTCATTTAACTCTTCCAAGATTTCATCTTTTGTAAACGAAATATCGGTATCAACTACTTTATAAATTTCATCTTCAAAAACAATGCGCTCTCTTAGATTATCATTGAGATAGAAAAGATTGATTTTGCGCGGTGTTACTTGTACTTTATAATCTTGTGGCCAGTTTGCAATAGTTTCATTTACTTTATGAAAACTGGTTTGTTGTAATAATTCTTCTTCAAATTGAGGAATGACAAGGCTTTTTAATCCAGCATCATCTCCATCTACTATCACTAGTCCGTCTTTACAAAATAATTGGTGCGCTAGAAAACGAGTTGCATCTGCTAGATTATCATGCTTTAAATAAGAATCTTCAAATAACTTTACAATTTCTTGTGCATTATCACTTGTTCCTAATTCTGACTGGAAAGATTTCAATACTTCTTTAAGTCCATCGTTAGAAAGTCTTCCTACTCCACCAGCAGCCTCTCGATTCCAAATTACTTTCTTACCACTAAATTTGAAGTATTGAATTTCTTCAAAATCATGGTCTTCGGTTGCCATCCAGTAAACAGGAACAAAGTTATAAGATGGATACTCTTGTTTCAACTGCTTACACAAGTTGATTACCGAAATAATCTTGTACAAGAAATAAAGCGGTCCCGTGAATAAATTAAGTTGGTGACCTGTAGTGATGGTAAAGGTGTCACCTCTTCTTAATAATTCAATGTTTTCAAGAGATTCTTGAGAGTTATCAAGTCTTGTGTATTGCTTTAATAAAGAATCTGTTAGTACAGATCTTTTCTTATTATTTGAATTAAATTCTACTTGCTTTTCTTCTATTTGAGCTTTAAAGTTTTTTAACGTAGGGAACCGATGATACAAGCTTTTTAGTTCCTCATTCTCTATCAGATAATTTTCCATCAAAGAAGAAAAATATTGAGAATCTGGATAAGTGAGTTTTCTTGAAATCATAGGTTCAAATATAGGACTACAGTTGTGAAATAGTTCTTAAATAAAATTGATTAAATTTTTAATTTAATTAGTTCACAAATCTCAAACCACTAAGAACTTCTTTAATACGTAGTTTTAAATCTTCACCACTATCGTAGATCATTTGTTCATTTGATGGAAATGGAACAGCTCTAGTATTTAATGTTTGAAGGTAGTTTTCATCAATAGCACGACGATCTCCATCTACGCTACCATAGATATATCTAAACACAAATGCACTTCCTACTGGGAAACGATCTACTAGCTGACCTGAAATTTTATTTGTAATAATAATATTTGCATCTATAGAAGCTTCTTTTTGTTGTGTACTTTGGAAAACAGTCGCTTTTACAGTTTTAAATTTATCTTTCTTAATATCGTCACCTAGGCTATCTTTTTTTACATTACCTCTGGAATCTAATTCATATTCAAACCCATCTTTAACTTGCTTCTCTTTTTGTAATTCTTTTTGCAGTACTTGTTCTGGAGATATATTTATATTTCTAAAATTTATTCCTAAGTCATAATCATATGAGGTATTACTTGCCCTTTTATTATGATAAATAGTCCATTTATCATTCAATCCATATGTAGAGAAGTTAAGTAGTTCTTCTTCTAAACGTTGAGGAATGATCTGTTCAGTATCATTTTTCAACGTTACCAAAATATAATCTGTACCTTTTTCCAATGCCTCATCCATTAAATTAGCTACATCTTTATAATTAGGGTTAATCGAGTTCAAATAGTCTAAATCATTATAAATCACACGTGCTTGTAATGTATTTGCTAAACTCAATGAAGTTTTTGCTCTATTCAGTAAATGATCTGATAATTTTGTACGAGCAGCGATAATATTTTTTGAATAATCCTGCATGGAGAAAACTGCCTTCTTATCTGTTTCATAAATAGTTAAAGGCAACAAAGGCCTAATCTTACCTTGTCTAGTCTCCATGTTTTCTAAGATTTCATAAATAGACTCTAACACTGACGGATTAGGGTCTGATTGTAGCCTATTAAGTGCAATTTGATCTTCCATTACCGCTTTCGCGAAAGCGTCTTCTAATAGCACCACATATTCTTGTTTACGTTTTGCGTCCTTGTCACTAGCTAAATTACGTAAGGCGATATCAATGGCTTGATCAAAATTACCAGTATTGATA
>JALZUY010000259.1 GCA_023301395.1 Nonlabens sp. | reverse complement strand
TGTGCTAGTGATGTAAGAAGTCGAAAAAGGCATCATTGAACTGTCAGATTCTATATCTAAATTTTTTCCTGAAGAAATAGTCGATAATGACCATGTGGATTTAAACATAACCATTGAACAGCTTTTAACACATAGAAGTGGATCAGGAGAAGTTGTAGTTGACACTATTTTAAATAATACCTTAGTTAATCCATATTATGAATACAATAGAGCATTTCTTTTTAACAAGATTCCTAAATCTACAGGTTCTCCAGGAGAAAAATATGAATACAATAATTCGGGATATGTACTTTTAAGTTACATACTGGAATGGGTAAATAATAGATCTTATCAAGATTTACTGCAAGAAAAAATATTTAAACCTGCTGGAATGAATACTACTTATGCTTATTATTCTCCAACGATTGCGAATGCAGCTCACCCTATGTTTGAAGGAATTGATTATGCAGATCAAATCAGCTTTAACCAATATAAAGATTATTCTTTTTCTGCTGGATCTATAGCTTCAAATCTCAATGATTTAGAATTGTTTTTCACTCATCTTTATGAGAAAAACACTTTTATTAAAAGAGAAACCTTCAATAAAATGATCGACTATGAATCTGAATATGGACTGGGAATAGAGCTCACAAGAGTAGGCAAGAATAAAGTGCTCTTTCTAGGTCATGATGGAGATACTTTTTCTTTTGGAATACAGAATTATTACAACACTTTAACCAAAGACTTAATTATTGTTTTTTCTAATCAATATGTCGATCCTTATTCATTTAAAGTAACCAATAAGCTTATTAAAAAAACGCTTGAACTCAATGGAATGCAATAGGTTAACATTAACCAACGTCAATTTTAATAACCATAACTAGTTTCAACAAAAAACGCCTCAATAAATTGAGGCGTTTTTTGTCTTTAAAGCTACAGAAGATTATCCTTTCTTTTTAGCATCTAGTTTTGCTTGTTCCATTCCTGACTCGATCATATCAAAGAACTGATCCAGTTTAGGTAAAATGATAATTCTTGTTCTGCGATTCTTTGCTCTACCTTCTGGCGTGTCGTTGCTGGCGATAGGTACATAAAAAGAACGTCCTGCAGCTGTCATTCTCGCTGGATCAATTTGCTGACTTTCTTGTAAATAACGTGTAATTGCTGTCGCACGAGCTGTGCTTAATTCCCAGTTATCTTTAAACTTACCAGATGCTATCGCCTGACTGTCTGTGTGACCTTCAATCATTACATCCATATTTGCCTTGTCATTAAGTATAGTTCCCACTTTACCTAGAACTGTAAATGCGTTTGAATTAACCACATCACTACCACTTGAGAATAATAGTTTATCACTAATAGAGATGAATACTACACCTTTTTCAACATTTACATTGATATCTTCATCATTCACATTTCCTAGAGAACTTTTTATAGAAGTTACTAAGGCAATAGTCACACTATCTTTTTTAGTTAACGCGTCATTTAAAGAACGGATTTGTAAATCCTTTTCTCTGATTCTTTCTAGTGAAGTCTCAAGAATCTCTGCATCTTTCTTAGAAAGTGTTGCAAGGTCTCCTACATTATTAAGTAATGAAGAGTTACTTTCTCTCAGGTTTTGAATTTCGCTTTGTAAGGCACTTAATTTTGCCTGTGCTGCTTTCTCGTCAGATATGCAAGCGCTCAACTTGACTGACGCAGTGTCTAACAACTCTTGAGTAGACTGCTGCTTAGCAAGAGCTGCTTCTAAATCTTTTTTTGAGGCACAAGAAAATAATGTTCCTGCGCATAGCATTACTACGATTAATTTTTTCATTGTCTTTTTCATTTAAAAACTAGTTTAATTTGCATTCAATTTCACTTTTCATTTTTTCTTGATGAAAAAACGAAACAAAAAAATCAAGACTTAAGAGCATGTTGTTAAAAATTTAATTTGCTACAGCGCAAAAAGAAAGTTAGTCCATATTCATAAACGAATTGCATCAATTCATTTTTAGAATTTAAAAATATTGCACTACTAAACGTTTTTTGCTTAACCCTTCACTCATTTCATTTTTTACGCAAAACTATCTTAGGTCATTATCACAAAATGCTACTTTTCACAAAACTTATGTTTCAAATCACATTTTAGTTCAATCAAAAATAGGAAAATGACAAACTTAATGTTAATGCTTAACAGTTATTTATCAATAATTAGTTCACATCCTGAAAAGACTTCCTTTTCTTAACAAAATACTGATAAACAATTGAATAAATCATTGGTTTGTCTTCGATAACCTTAGAAAAATGACAAACTTCTTTTCTTTTTTTAAGTATGTTATTTAATCCTAAATAAAACGAGCCATGTGCTTTTAATATTGCCATAAAATGAGACAACTTTCCGGTAAGGAGCAATTGCAACGCCGCTACTCCATCGAGAATCATACGTAAAAACAAAATCCATAACCATGTATTACTATGATCATTTTTCACAATATTAAAAAGGCTGTTTCTAAAGTTGTAATAGGTTTTCCTGGGATTCAATGTTTCTAGCGTTCCACCACCTAGATGATAAACAGTAGAGCTTGAAACTGCTGCTATTTTATATCCAGCATGGCGCAATCTCCAGCACACATCAATCTCTTCTTGATGTGCAAAGTAGGTTTCATCAAAGGCGCCTACATGTGTAAATGCTTTTTTATTTACAAAAAATGCTGCTCCACTTGCCCAATCTAAGTCAACTGAGTCTTTATATTGTCCCGTATTTTCTTCTATACTATTAAAAACACGACCACGACAGTATGGATATGCGAGTCTATCAAGATATCCACCAGCAGCTCCTGCATATTCAAAGTGCGTGCGTTTTTTATCATCTAGTAGTAAAGGTTGAGCGGCTGCAATTTGTGCATCACTCTCAAACAGTGTTGCTATAGGTTGCAACCAGTTTGCGGTTACTTCTATGTCGTTATTAAGTAAACAGAGCAACTCTTCTTTTACTTCTTTAATCGCCACGTTATAACCACCTGCATATCCTCTATTTTTATCCATCGTGATAATATGTACACTAGGAAAATGTTCTTGAATCCATGAGATAGATTCGTCTGTTGAGGCATTGTCTGCCATGTAAATGGCATGCTCACTGCTGTGTTTTACCACGCTGGGCAAGTAACGTTTCAATAACGCGAGTCCATTCCAGTTCAATATAACGATGCCTATTTTCATGCGAGTTCTGGTAAGTCTGTAATAAATTGATAGCGTTGCGCCTCATAATCCATAGTACAAAAGTAATGTACCATTCCATTTGTAACCATTAAATACTGAGATTCTAGGGCAAGATTGTACCGCGCGATCTGATCAAATACGGTTTGGTCGATCTTTATTTGCGGTGCTTTACACTCCACGAGACAGTAAATAGAGCCATCTTTATTAAAGACTATGATATCATATCGCTTCTTAGTTCCTGCGACATCGAGCTGTTTTTCTACGTTTATGAGACTGTGTGGAATACGCTTCCGCGAAAGCAGCCAAAACACCACATGTTGCCTTACCCATTCCTCTGGTGTGAGATGAACAAATTTTTTCCTGATCTGGTCAAAAATCAATCGACCTTTTTCAGTACTTTTAACCCTAAATTCTCCGGTAGGAAGTCGTAATGGCGTCATACCACAATATTACAAAAACCACCACGGCTCTTTATGAGTGATACCAGAAAAATTATAGAAGATATAAAGAATAGGAAATTGGCTCCTATTTACTTTTTATATGGCGATGAGCCTTATTTCATTGATGAGATAAGCGACTACATTGCACAACATGTGCTGGATGATGGCGAGAAAGGCTTTAACCAGATGGTGCTCTATGGTCGTGATACTGATATGGGCGAGCTGGTAGAAAATGCAAAGCGTTTCCCTATGATGGCCGACTACCAAGTGATTATCGTTAAAGAGGCGCAAGATCTAGCAAGGCAATGGGATAAGTTTGAATCTTATGCAAAACAGCCACAGCCGTCTACCGTTTTAGTTTTTAACTACAAGTATAAATCACCAGACAAGCGTAAAAAAGTTTTTAAAGAAATGGCAAAAAATGCCGTCTTCTTTGAAAGCAAACCGCTGTATGAGAATAAAGTACTGCCATGGATTAATGGCCATTTAAAAGGTCGCGGCTATAATATAGAACCCAAAGCTGGACAAATGCTCATAGAATTTCTAGGTACTGAGATTGCCAAAATCAAAAACGAACTCGATAAATTAATGATTATAGTTCCTGCAGGAACCATGATCACGCCACAACTTATTGAAGAAAACATAGGAATATCAAAGGATTACAACAACTTTGAACTGCGCAAAGCTCTAGGTGCAAAAGATGCGGTGAAGGTAAATCGCATAATCAATTATTTTGCTGAGAATCCTAAGGATAATCCACTAGTGGTTACTATAGGTCAGTTGCATAGTTTCTTTATACAGTTGTTGAAACTACACGCTATGACAGATCGCAATCCACAGACTGTGGCTCGACAGATAGGTGTGAGTCCGTTTTTTGTACAGGAATATTTTACTGCCGCAAAGCACTATTCTATGAAACACTGCAGTCACGCGATAAAAATAATACGTGATATAGACATGAAATCTAAAGGTGTAGGCACTAATAAACCGCTACAACACGATTTACTACAAGAACTCATCGTTAATATTATGTATCCATAATGAGCACAAAATTTAAAGCCTGGATCAGTGCCGCGAGATTGCGCACATTACCACTAAGTATAAGCGGAATTCTTGTGGGAAGTGCTTATGCGTACTTAACTATTGATAATTTCAATAATAATCCAGAAATTCTCTTTTTTGAAAACTTGAATTTTCATGGCTCGTGTTATATCTGTCAACATAAAATAATATTTAAAATATTCATTCCTATTCTCGCGCTCATCACCACACTAGGTTTTCAAGTACTCTCTAATTTTGCAAACGATTATGGCGATGGAATAAAAGGAACCGATAATGAAGATCGTGTAGGACCTATGCGTGCGTTACAAAGCGGTATCATCAAACCGCAGGAGATGAAACGCGCTATGGTCATTACAGCGGTTCTTACCTTAATAAGTGCGGTAGCTTTAGTTTATGTGAGTCTAGGTATAGAACGCTTGTTGATTTCGCTATTCTTTCTGGTTCTAGGAATAGCCGCGATATGGGCAGCGATTAAATATACTGTAGGAGATAATGCTTATGGATATAGAGGACTGGGCGATGTGTTTGTTTTTATATTCTTTGGACCTATAAGTGTGATGGGTATTTTTTACTTGATTACAAAGACGCTAGATTGGACGATGATTTTTCCTTCTTTTACCATAGGTTTACTGAGCGTAGCAGTGTTGAACTTAAATAATATGCGCGATATCCATAGTGACCGCAAGGCTGGTAAAAACACCATTGTTGTTAAAATGGGAACGCAAAAAGCAAAGCTGTTTCATTACCTATTAGTAACCGTTGCCTTTGTGACAGCGAGTTTATTTTTTATAATGAAGTGGTATAGAGAATATACTATTGTAGAATCTGGTAATCCATCTGTCTTTTACTTTTTGCCAATACTAGCATTTGCTTTATTATTTATACACTTAAGAATTGTAGAACTTAATAAAGAACCTGCACTACTCGATCCAGAGTTGAAAAAAGTGGCACTTTCCACATTTGCGTTTGCATTACTGTGCGTTCTTTCTGTATGGCTGGTGAGTTCTTAACAATTTTCAATAAATAACTTACTGATTTTCAATAATTTAATACTGCGCTGAGAAACGATAACTTTTGATTAACATAGTTATTTAACATATGTTATGTTTGATTTTTAGATAATCACCTAACTTAGAGCTGAAATTAAAACCCATCGCACCTGATACAATTCTACTTTAACTAATCCCTGAATAATTATGGCTAGAGCTATGTTTGAGTACACTAAAACGGTACTAGAAAAAGTTAGTTTTGATGCTACATTGTTTTGTAAAGAATTACAAAAGGCTGTAGAACGTTTATTACCCTTTGAAATTGAAGAATTAAGAATATGGATGAAACCCATGTTATTGCAGTATCCAGAACTGGCCACTTGCATTCCATTGTTACCTCGATAATGATTTAAAATTTCGAAGAAAAAATCCCCTTCAAGCTTTGCTTGAAGGGGATTTTTTTTGTGCTTGGTTTTAATACATAAAACATATGTTAATAATTTTAAAATGAAAAATATAGCTTTAAATAAGTCAACAATTTGGGTAACAATTCTCTCCGCCACTGAACATGTAATAAATATAAAAGGTGAAATCCGAAAAGCCTATATTAAATAGAGTAGGATATAAAATTGAATAGAATGTTTGGTATAGAAATAGTATTTAATGCGATTATTGATGAATCAGAGAAGCTTCTACATAACATCAATAATATTGCAGGTGATTTGATAGATGAAAGTACAGCCGAAATGAACAAAATAAATGACGCAGTTGAATCAATAAAAAACAAAGTTGAAGAAGGTGCTCAAATTCTTAAAAATGAAGCAGAAAAAATAGCCGATGAGGCTATGGAGGATCTAAAAGATATTCATTCTGATATAGACAAAATATTAATAGATACACAAAAAGCAATAGAACAGTTAGAGAAAGAAGCGGAAGACTTAGCTAATAAAGCTGGTGAAGAAGTGAAGAAAGAACTTTTAAAATTATTGTATGTAACTGTTGCAAAAATTAATGCACAAGTTCTAAAGATGATACCTAAGTTTGAACAAGACAAAGATAAAGTCAGATCAGACTGGATGAAATTAGTGAGTGATGAAACACATTTGTCAGCGATGTCTATTCCTGGAAGTCATGATTCTATTTCTCACAAAATAGCTTCTGGAGTCCTAATGGCACAAACACATCTTTTTAATATTGAGAATCAATTTAAGTCAGGAATACGGTACTTTGATATCCGTGGAACTTATACAAACGCTACAAATGATGATTTTGAACTTTGTCATGGTGTAATACCTCAAGGAGAAAAATTCAGAAAGCTTTTAGATCAGTTATTTGATTTATTAGAAAAACATCCCAAAGAGACAATTTTAATTCAACTTAAATGTGAGGATAATGATTCTAGTTATTGTGATAAACTCGATATTTTAACTGCAAAAATCATCAGTGATTTTGGGACTGACCGATTCGTTTTAGATTCTGAATACACCACTCTAGGCAAGGCTCGTGGAAAAATAGTGATCCTTCAAAGATTTGGTGAAAATGCTGCAACGAGAGGAATGTATTTGAATTTCTCAAACAACAAAATCACTAAGGAAACAAGTCATGCAATTCAAGATTGTTATGATGTTTCTGTAAAACAAAAAATAAAAGACGTAGAATTATTTTTTGAAAATTATTGTTCCAATGAGACTTTCATTAGTTCTAATAGATTAATGATCAACTTTCTATCACTTGCTCCTCATATCTTAGATGATAATTATATGATTGATAAAAGTAGACTTACACCACTTACCATTTCACTGAACATTAACAGTAAGTTTCTTAAGTTTTTAAGAAGTCAAAAAAATGGCCATGCTGGAGTTACCATTTTAGATGGAATAGGTTTAGATACTACGACAGATAAAATAATTGAATTACTTATATATAACAATTATGAATCTCATCTAGCCGCATTTAAAATTGAAGGTGGTAACATTATTAATGCTTATTTAAATGTAAAAGTAACCGATTCTATTAAATTACCTGATGATAGTCCATTTTCTAATTTAGGATCGGATCAAAATATAAAAGCAAAAAAATGGAAAAATTATTATCCTCAACTAGTTAATTTTCACTTAAAGGGTAAAAGCTATATAGCTGGGCAATCTACAAGTGGAAGTAAATTTTTTATTCAAGAAATCTTACATGATGGCTCTCTAGGTAAAGAAACATTATGGGAAGATGAATGGGGTAATAGATCACAAACATTAACAGTTATTGAAATTGAAGATAGAGTGTTCTTATTAGGCTCTTCTTCCTCCTATGATGATTTTTTCACAAAAGAAGTTTTAGAAGGTGGAAAACTAGCTGAAAAAGAATCTTACTTGGGAAATCGTATAGGTTATTTTAATAAATTAATTTCTTTTTCTACTGAAGGAAAAACATATATAGGAGGGCAAAATACGGTTGGATTTTACTTTTTTATTCAGGAGATCACTTTAGAAAAAGATTCTATATCATCTATAGATTTAAAAGAATGGAAGGGTGATTTGAATTATATAAGTTGGGAATATGGAGGTTGGTATTTTAATGCTAGCTCTTTGACCGTGGTAAATGTTGATAATAAATCCTATTTATTAGGGCAATCTAATTTAGGAGTTCGCAAGGCACAAATATGGGAAGTCACATCAAAAGGAGACCTCTCTAAAGAACTCTTATACGAAAGTGAATGGAATCATTATTATCCTAATTTGTTTTCATTCAATAAAAATGGAAACACCTATGTAGCAGGACAAAGTGAAAATAAAAAAATAGTTTTTATTGATCGTGTATATATGGGTAATGATGGAAAGTTACATTTCACAAATGTGGTAAATTATCGGAATTGGATATTTAGTGTACAAAATTTACTTCCTGTACAAGTAGGTGATGAAATTTTTATTTCTGGTCAGATAAAAAACTTCATCGATTCTTAATGAAACAATAGCAAGTTATTTTTATTAAAAGAGATAGCACAATTTATCATCACTAATTCAAGGCTTAAAAGTCTCCTTCAAAATTTGCTTGAAGGAGACTTTTTTTTGTGTGTTACCCATTATTTTGAAATAATTATCCACTAAACCTGTTGATAAAAGCTTTGCTCCTAGTCTTTTAAGTTATGATTATGTGGTTAGAGTTTGCTTAGATTTACTGTGGAGGTATTAAATAAGTGATCTAACGGTTATTTAATATCTCCAAAGCAAGATAAATAGTAAAATTTAAAAATTCGGCTTGTGTTTAATCCGAAAAATTAGTGTCTATTTTCTGCCCTACTATTCTTATACAATTCCGTTAGCTTTAATACACCACTCAGAATTATAAATGAATTTTATTTTAAAAATATGGATTTGGATAACGTTCATTAGGAATAAAGAAACATTACCAACAGAATCTAGAATTGATAACCCTAAAATGGAATATGAAACAACGTCTGGAGCATTTATTTGGGAAGATGAAGGATTATGGGACTGTCGAAATCATCATTTACAAGACGCATTTAAATATGTTCTCAACCATAGAATGAATTTAATTGTAGGACCTGATAATAATATCGGATTTATGTGCTCTAAAAAATTTGACAAATCAATTTTTAAAATGGCGAAAAAGTTCTTTCCATACTGGATTGGATTTAATAACTCAAGATGCTCATATGACTCTGAACTTGTGGACAGAATACCTAGAATTAAAAAGGTTGCGAAATGGAGATTTGATAAACTACTTAACGAATGAAAATAAAAGTACTAGAGCTAACAAAGAACTGTGGTAAAAAACAAGTGATTTTCACTTAATTTCTAACAAGT
>JALZUY010000258.1 GCA_023301395.1 Nonlabens sp. | reverse complement strand
TTATATCCTTAGATTTTCCGCAGGAAAATCATAATAAAAATAGGCAACTCACTTTGTTTTAAGCCCTAATTTAAGCGATTTTTCATACACGGTGTTGTACACTGGCTTTTCTTTCCGAAAACTTGCTAGCGTTGGCAGAAGACATACTCTTTGCCAAGTTTTGGCTTTAGCAGCTGGCTTTTGAGCGACTTGGCAATGTGTATGGCTTTGAGCGTTGGCTTATTCCGATTCTCCGTTTATCGTTTCCATTATTTCTCTAAAACTATTCAGTCCAGATTCTATATTTTCAATGATTTCATTCGCTAAAATGTCTGGGTCTGGTAGATTGTCTAAATCGGTCAAACTTTTGTCTTTAAGCCAAAAAATATCCAAACTCGTTTTGTCTCTCGCTATGATTTCATCATAACTATATTTTCTCCATCTTCCTTCCTCGTTTTCTTCGCTCCAAGTTTCTTTTCGTTTGTTAATGTTCTTGCCATTATACAATTCAATAAACTCTTTTAAATGCTCTTGACGCATTGGACTTTTCTTTGGTGTATGATGTACGTTTGTTCTGTAATCATAAAACCAAATGTCTTTTGTCCAAGCTTCTTTACTTGCAGGTTTGTTGTTAAAAAACAAAACGTTTGCTTTAACTCCTTGAGCATAGAATATACCTGTTGGTAACCTCAAAATAGTATGTAATTCTGTGGTTTTCATTAATTGCTTACGCACTTCTTCGCCAGCACCACCTTCAAACAAAATATTGTCTGGAAGCACAACTGCTGCTTCTCCATTTATTTTTAATTGTGTTTTTATGTGTTGCAAAAAGTTTAACTGCTTGTTGGAAGTGGTTTCCCAAAAGTCTTGACGATTATAACTTAAATCTTCTTTTACAATTTCGCCTTGTTCGTTGGTAAAAGTCATACTACTTTTTTTACCAAAAGGCGGATTTGCTAAAACATAATCGTATCGTTCGCCATCATCTGAAATTAACGCATCATTTGGATTTATAAACGATTCTCCATCTATTTCTCCAATGTTGTGCAAATACATATTCATTAAGCACATTCTACGAGTGTTGGCAACAATTTCGTTTCCGTAAAAGGTTTTGTTCTTTAAAAACTCTTTTTCTTCTCGGTCTAATTTATTGTTATCTACAATCCAATCGTAAGCTGCTAAAAAGAAGCCTCCAGTTCCACACGCTGGGTCAACAATGGTTTGCATTGGTTTTGGTTCTACACAAGCTACCATTGTTTTTATCAATGCTCTTGGTGTAAAGTATTGTCCAGCTCCACTTTTGGTGTCTTCTGCGTTTTTCTCTAAAAGTCCTTCATAGATTTTACCTTTTATATCTGCTCCCATCATTGACCAATCTTCTTTATCAATTAGATTGATGACTTTTAATAATTTGGCAGGGTCTTGTATTTTATTCTGACTTTTGGTAAAAATCTGTCCTAGCGTTCCTTTTTCTGTAGAAAGTGTAAGTAATAATTGGCTGTAAAACGATTCTAATTCTGCACCACGTTTGCTAGATAAGGTTTCCCAATTGGCAATTTCTGCATCTGCAACCTCATTGCCTTCAACATCTTTTAGTTTAGGGAAAACTAACCCTTTATTATAAGGTGGTTTATTTAACTCATCTGCCATTTTTAAGAATAGCAAATAGGTAATTTGTTCTAAATAGTCTCCATAACCAACACCATCATCACGAAGCACGCTGGCAAGATTCCATATTTTTGATATTATACTTGAGTCTGTCATTTTTATTTTTGTTTCTTCTCTGCTTTTATTTTTTCTAATAAAACCGAAGCAGGCTCATAAGCTGCATCTGCTTTACATTTAGCAATTTCTTCTTCACTTAACAATTTACCCTCAAAAGCTTTTTTGAGAATGCTTTGACGTAAGGCTTTAGCTTTTTGCAAACTTTCTTTTATGCTTACTTCTACATTGTCACAAACGGATAAACGACTTTCAATTTCTTGGACAATTTGATACTGTTCTTCTTTTGAACATAATGCAAAAGTGTAATTTCTCATTGCTCTTAAAGGCACATTTTTAATCGTACTTCCTGTAGCATTTTTGAAAGCATAATTTTTGAAACCTAGACTATCAATACGCCATTTAATATAATTTTTATCAAAACCACTTAAAAGATTAAAATAACAAGCACTTTTACCTAGGATAACTTTTTCATTTTTATAAAAACTAACATTACCAATTGTACCGTTTATAGAGACAAATATTGTGTCTGCATTCAAATCTTTACGGTATTTCAAAAATTCGCTATAATCGACCCTTTTAGTATTAGGTTTGATGTTTATTTTACCATTGTCTAGATTGTTACCGTTAATGAAATAATAATCGCCAGTTTCTGAATATTTTGGTGTACCGTGAAGACCATCTCCTAATTTATATACTGCGAAATCCAAATTTATATAACACCACTTATTAGGTAAGTCAGTTAGTTTTTGTACTAATTTAGATAAATCTAATTCGGATTTTAAAATAGCAGGCTTTTTAGGTTTCTTACCTTCTTTTCCTTTTTTCTCCCAAGTTTTAACAGCTTCTTTCCAATCAGCTAATTGTAGGGCATAATGCTTTTGACGTTCTTCTTTTATTTGTTCCAACAATTCACCAGCAGAAGGTAAATTGGTTTGTTTCTCTCTCCATTCTTTTGTCAATTCTCCCTCAAAAGCCTTTTTTAAAACCGCTTGTCTATAAATAACCAATTGGTCTTGTGCTTTTTTTAGGTCTGCAATTCCACTATCTAAACTGCTAAATAATTCCTCTATTTTTTTGACGATTGCTTTTTGTTCGACTAAAGGTGGAATACTAATGGGAATAGGCTTAAGTTCCTTTATACCTGCCATATTTTGCATTCCTGAACCTCTAGAATCTTTTAATATTTTCTTTTGAAAAAGAGAAGATTTAAAGTATTGAATGAAATAATTATGAAGCATTATTTCGTCATTTAATCTAATTCTTAAAAGAGCTTGATTAATAACACCTTTCGGTACATTATTTGGGATTCTAGAAATTTTTCCCATTGTACCAGAACAACTTACAATATAATCTCCTGGTCCTACATTACAAGCTTTTAACTTTTCAAATCTTTCATCATCAATAAAATATCTAATATTAGAATAATCATCATTTATTGCGTGTTGTTGTTCGTAAACAGGAAAACCAGATTCAACAAAAAAAGACTTTTTGAGGTCTCCTCCAAATGGTCCTCTTTTTAAAGAAAGGGTTAGTTCTTTAAAAGTACATTCAATCCAATCTTCTTTCATTATGCTGCTAGTACTTCATTGAGTTCGTTAATAATTTCATTCATTTGGTTACCAAATAATTGGTACATTTTTCCTTTTCCGCCTTTGGCATCAAAAGGTGTGTAATCTAAATCGTCTATTTCTATATGATAACTACTAACAACGTGGTCTTTTATCATTCGTAGCCAGTCTAATTGTTCTTTTGTAAAGCGATTGTGTTGTCCTGCGTTTTGCTTAAAAATCCACGTTTTAAAATTGTTTTCAATGGTTTTGTCGTAGGCTTTTAATTCGCTGTCTATACCGCAAGCTCTTCTAATTAAAGATACCAATGCAGTTAATTCGTCTTTTGGTTGTTTGCTTTTTACGTCTTCTAAAGATGAGTAAGCATCCCAAACATAATCTGGTGCCAATAATGGTTTTTCTAATTGTAGTTTTTCCATCACGTCTTTTATCATTTTAAACGTAATGTCTCTACGATTGTATGGTTGGTTGTAAAAAATGCTTAACGCTTTAATTTCGTCTTTGTTGGCTTCTAAATATTCAGTAAAATCTTTTACAATTTCTGTTGCTTTATCTACAGAAGTGGTTTCCCATTCGCTTTTTGTAACCGTATCTATGTTTACGCTATCAATAATTTGTTCGTGTTGTTTACGAACATTATCCAAATAGCCATTTAACTCTCCGTTAAACGTTTTACTTGCTTCTAAAATCAATTGTTCTTGAGCATCTTTTTTAGCTTCTTCTATTAAAGCAGGTGTTTGGTCTTGAATAGGAATTTTGTCAATCTCAATTTGTGCCTTGGTTTCAATTACATCTTGGTCGAAAGCAGTAATTAATTCTTTGGTAATTTGTTTTAAGTTTTTACCACCAGAAAATTCTAACAATCTATCTTTTTCCTTTTCTGTAATTTGTTTCTCTAAACGAATTAAGCGGTTTGCTAAAGACAAAAACAAATCTTCGTCTGCAACTCCCATTGTTATTGCACCCAATAAATCTTTCATTGGGACAGACTTTTGGCGTTCTAAAGGTCTGCTATCTGTTTTTTTAGATTTGGTAGCACCAACAGCATCTACAATTACGAAATGCGTTTTAGTTTTGGCTGTTTTAGAGACTAATTGTAAAGAATCACTATTTATAGTTCGTGTTCCACGACCTTTCATTTGTTCAAAATAATTGATACTTTTTACATCTCGCATAAACAATAAAACTTCTAAAGGTTTTACGTCTGTTCCTGTTGCAATCATATCAACTGTAACTGCAATTCGTGGATAATAAGAATTTCTAAAACGGTTTAAAACCGATTTTGGGTCTTCCTCAATTTTATAGGTTACTTTTTTACAAAAGTCGTTTCCTTCGTCAAATTCTTCTCTAATGATTTTTATAATATCGTCTGCGTGACTATCTGTTTTTGCAAATACTAAAGTTTTTGGCACTTCGTAATCTCCATTTTCGTCAATACGATTTGGATAAATAGTCGTTTTTAACGCCTTTTTGTATTCACGAATAATGTTTCGTATTTGGCTAGGATTTACAACTTTTTTATCTAAATCGTTGCGTTTATATTCGGTGTCTTCATCTTCTTGTTGCCAACGTTTTTTACGAGTTAGTTTATCTCGTCTGTCTACAAACCAACCTGCTTTTATGGTTTCTCCTTTTTGAGAAATCTCCGTTTCAATCGTGTAAACATCATAAGGAACATTTACACCATCAGTTACCGATTCTTCATAAGTATATTGGCTAACTACATTTTCATTAAAAAAACCGAAGGTTCTTTTATCAGGTGTTGCAGTTAAGCCAATTAAAAAAGCATCAAAATAATCTAATACTTGTTTCCATAAATTATAAATGGAACGGTGAGCTTCATCAATGACTATAAAATCAAATTGTTCAATGGGTACTTTTGGTGTGTACTCAACAGGAACAGCTTTGTTTTTTGACATTTTATTTTGAAGCCAAGAATTTTCGTTTGGATTATCGAGTTCAGCACTTTCGTCTAATTCTTCTCCTTTTAAAATAGAGTAGAGGCGTTGTATTGTAGAAATACAAACTTGACTATCGGAAGCAATATAACTTGATGATAAACGCTGAACATTGTAAAGCTCTGTAAATTTTCGGTTATCGTCATTTGGCTGAAAGGTCATAAATTCCTGTTCTGCTTGTTCTCCAAGGTTTTTGGTATCCACCAAAAACAGAATACGTTTTGCATCTGCGTGTTTTAGCAAACGATATACAAAAGTTGCAGCTGTAAATGTTTTTCCAGCTCCAGTTGCCATTTGAATTAAAGCTTTTGGTCTGTTCTTTTTGAAAGAATGTTCCAGATTATTAACTGCCACAATTTGAGCAGGACGAAGTCCTGTTTCATCTAGTGCAGGAATTGACAAAAGTCTTTCTCGAAGACTTTTTCCCTTTTTCAACCATTCTGCAATTGTTTCTGGTTTATGAAAACTAAAAACATTTCTTCCTCTCGGTTTTGGGTCTCGATAATCTGTAAATCTTGTAATAGTTCCTGTGCTTTCATAAACGAAAGGCAAAGGGTCGTTATTTAGGTATTTTAATTTTGCATTGGCGTAGTTTGAAGATTGTTCCTCAACAACTGTAAGTCTGTGTCCTTCGTCCTCACGTTTCGCTTCTATAATTCCAACTGGTTTTCGGTTTACAAACAAAACATAGTCGGCAGGTCCAACATCAGTTTGGTATTCACGTACTGCAACTCCTTTTCCGGCAGATAAGTCAACTTTCTTTTTAGACTGAACTAACCATCCAGCTTCACGTAGCATTTCGTCTATTTTGTCACGAGCTATTTGTTCAGGATTTTGGTTAATATTTTCAGTCATTCACTAGTTTAATTTTTAATTCGTTTTTCGGTTGTCAATTTACATTTTTTTCGGCTAACGGAATGTCGAGCGTTGGCAAAAAATAGCTCTTTTGGTTTTTTAAGTTTTGGCTTGTGTGTCGGCAAAAACCAAATGTGCTATTTGTGCGGCTGGCTTTTTTTTCAGCTTGTGTACAACGGAATTGTATAAGAATAGTAGGGCGGAAAAAACGCTGTTACTATTCGGTTAAACACAAGCCGAATTTTTAAATTTTTCTTATTATCTTTTTTTCTCAATAAGCCAAATTTAAAAATTTGGCGACCTCG
>JALZUY010000257.1 GCA_023301395.1 Nonlabens sp. | reverse complement strand
CAGCTATTGGTACATTGAGTATGGGACAATATAATACGCTTAAAAAAGCAGGTTTCACAGCAAGTTTTACAGCTGGTCACAGCTTTGGAGAATTGACGGCACTTTGGGCAGCTGGCACTTACAGCGATGAGACTTTCTCCTTTTAAATCATAATCATTTAAGAAGGAACCAGCAGCCTGTAGTTCTTGAATGCGTTCTAGATTTTCTACTTGTTTAAATAAAGCGCTTGAAGAGAACATGTCGTTCAAGTACTTCACATCTTTTGTTGCGATTACAATTTTAGAATCGGTAGGAATGCGATTTAAAATTTGCTGATTTACAGCAATATCTTCTGTACAGCTCGTGATAAAAAGAGCTAGAAATAAAACAGCAATAAGGCCACGCATAGTTTAAGTGTTTGTACAAAAATAGAAAGATAATTTCCATTATAATACTGTTTTCAATAAAGTAGTAGAAACAATGTCAACAGGTTAAATGTCTCTTGATGGCTCGTCTGGTAATAATTTAAAAGTCATTCTATGGTATGGCGTGGTTCCATATTTTCTTATGGCATCACGATGCTTGCGAGTTGGGTATCCTTGATTTTGATGCCAGTCATATTCAGGATGCTCTTTAGAAATTTTTTCCATAAAATCATCGCGATAGGTCTTAGCCAGTATAGAAGCTGCTGCGATATGCAAGTATTTCCCATCGCCTTTAATAACTGTGGTCGCAGGAATGTTTTTAAAAGGTTTAAATCGATTTCCATCTACCGCGATATGCTCTGGTTGAATCTTGAGGCCAGCAATAGATTGATGCATGGCGAGAATACTAGCGTTTAGGATATTGATTTCGTCTATGGTTTCCATCATCACATGAGAAATGTGGTAGGCAACGGCATGCTGTTCAATAAGTGTACGGAGTTCATATCTACGCTTTCGCGAAAGCTTCTTACTATCATCTAAGAGTTCACTTTTAAATCCTGGTGGTAATATGACTGCAGCAGCAGTTACAGGACCACAAAGACAACCACGACCAGCCTCGTCTGTGCCGCATTCCATAAGATCTGGATGAATTTGATTTAAAAGCATGTGCTAAAGTATGAATTCTATTAAAAACTCAACTCAAGATTCTCCATAATACCTTTCCTATAAAAGCGTTATTATCACTACTTTTGATGCCTTGAGCAGCTGTGCACATGAATAAATACTTGTTTCTTTTTTTATTACTGCCATTAATGGCTTGGTCTCAATTGCCTACACCTACTCAAAATGGTAATGGTGGATTGAATAATGGTAGGCCACAGTTTGGGAAAGAAAAAGACCTTACTGTAGAAGGAGAAAAACCACCTATCACAGATTACTTAATTATTTCTCAGAGCCGTGACACGACCTATGTGGACACCACGCTTTCCATGGTCAAAGATTATAAATACAATTACCTGCGACGTGATGATTTTGAATTAATGCCTTTCCATAACGTGGGAAGACCTTATAATAATCTAGGTAAAAACTTTGATTTTGAATTATTATCTCCACGTTTAGGAGCTAGAGGTAGACACTTGAGCTATATAGAAGTAGATGATGTATATGATTATCATGTGCCTACACCGTTGACCGAATTGTATTTTAAAACGGTTGTTAATCAAGGGCAGCAACTGGATGCACTTTTTACTTCAAATATTTCACCAGGATTAAATTTTTCTCTTTCTTATAAAGGAGCGCGTAGTGCTGGGAATTATGTAAATACGCTTACTAGTACTGGTAATTTTAAATTCACGACAAATTATATTTCAGAAAGTAATCGATATCGACTTAGACTTCATGCGGTTGTACAGGATTTGTTTAATCAAGAAAATGGTGGTCTAGACGCAAATGCTCTTGAAGGTTTTGTAACCGGTGATGAAGATTTACAAGATAGAGGTAGATTAGAACCTAATCTAGATGATGCCACGAGTACTTTGCAAGGAACTCGTTACTATCTTAATCATGATTATGAAATTTTAGGTCAACAGGATTCAACTTCTTATTACAGTGCTCGTATCTATAACACGGCTTTCTATGAAGATAAGTTTTATCGTTTTGAGGAAAGTAGTGCTAGTAATACATTTTTAGGTGATTCTTATGTGAGTTCTAACTTGAGAGACCAGACTGATCTTGAACAAGGAGCTATTGAAGCTGGGATGACTTATGATCATTATATTCTTGGATATTTTAAAGCTGGAATTGCGAGACAAGAATATAATTATGGTTACAATAGAACACTAGACTTAGGATCAGGTAATTTTATTACTAATAGACTAAGAGGCGAGTTGTATCAATTCAAAGGTGCTTTTGAAAAACGAATTGGGCAATTTGATGTAAAGGCAAATACAGGAATAAATATCGCTGGAGAGTTAGATGGCCAGTATGTTAATGGTAGTGCAGGATATCATTTTAATGATATCGATGTTAAAGCAGGAATAGCCATAAGTTCTAGAGCGCCAGATTTCAATTACCTACTGTTTCAAAGTGATTATGTCAATTACAACTGGCAAAACAGTTTCAATAATATAGAGAAGCAGCAGTTAACCTTCAGTGCGCATTCTGAGAAATTTATTGATCTAGATGTGACTTTTACGACACTTCAAGATCAGGTTTATTTTGAGCAGAGTTTTGTTCTTGATACAAATAATAACATTACAGGTTACACGGCAAATCCGGTTCAAGCAACTGAGGATATTACTTATTTAAAAATAAAGGCTCATAAGGATATTAAATTTTTTAGGCATTTTGGTCTAGATAATACAGTAATGTTTCAAAATGTGACTCAAGGAGCAAATATTATAAACGTTCCGTCATTTACTACAAGAAATTCCCTGTACTACAAAAATCGATTATTTAAGAAAGCGCTATTACTACAAACCGGTATTACTTTAAAATACTTTGATTCATATTTTATGGATGCTTATGATCCAGTACTCGGTGAGTTTGTGGTGCAAACAGATCAGAAATTAGGTGCCTTTCCTTTGGTAGATTTTTTTATAAACGCAAAAGTGCGCCAAACTCGCATCTTTTTAAAGTTTGAACACCTTAATCAAGCATTTGCTAGTGGAGATGATTTCTTTAGTGCTCCACGCACGCCATTCCGTGACTTCACGGTGCGTTTTGGGATTGTTTGGAATTTCTTTTTATAGTTTTTAACTCTTTATTTAGGTTTTTTAAAAAAAGATAGTTTAATTTTGTTTTCTTGAACTATAGACTATTCATATCACGTTTGTTACTCACTATTTTTGTGATGATGCAGTTATCTGTGTTGCATGAGTTGCAGCATGATGATAACTCTCAAGACTGTGAAATTTGTGTTTTAGTAGCTGATTTACATTCTAGTTCTTTTCAATTACAATCACCTGTAGTAGTTCAAACACCAGTTGTTATAGATAGTTATAAGCAAGCGAGCTATGAATATGTCGCTTTTGTAAAAGCGTATTCACTATCATCACATCTCTCTATAAGGCCACCGCCGACTGTATAATCTTATTGCATAATTCAATCTGATTTACAGTTAATATTCCACAATGAAAACATTCAAATTGTGGTTGCTATTTGTGTTTTTTACAGCACTTAATGCAACTGCACAAGATTGTACCTATACACTAGAAGGTACGATTAAAGATTACCATGATAATAGTGCTCTAGAACTGGCCACGGTTTATATAGAATCGCTTCATAAAACGATTTCTACAGACGAGAACGGTTATTTCAGTTTTAAGCAATTATGTCCAGGTACCTATAACCTGTCAGTTGCTCACCTAGATTGTGAGCCTAAAAAACTAACGATAGTTCTTATTGAATCTAAGAAAATAGAGATTCTTCTAGAACATCATGTAGAAGATCTACAAGCCATAAAGGTTATTGCCGATGTTCATGATGATCATACCAGTACTCAAGCTGCAACTCGCATTAATAAGTCCGAGATTCAAAACTATAGTGGTGCCACATTAGGTGACGCACTTAGTAGTGTTGCAGGAGTAAGTTCATTAAAAACAGGAAATAGTGTTGTAAAACCTATTGTTCATGGATTGTATGGTAGCCGTGTAACTATTGTAAATAATGGTATGAGGCAGCAGGATCAAGAATGGGGAATTGAGCATGCTCCAAATATTGATGTGAACACTGCTAGTAGTATTCAAGTTGTGAAAGGAGCAACAGCATTGCGTTATGGTGGAGATGCTATAGGTGGAACCATAGTTATAGAACCATCACGCGTGATTTCTAAAGACACTTTGAATGGAACCGTTATAAGTCAATTGCAATCTAACGGTCGTGGTGGTTCTGTTACAGGAACAGTGAATAACTATCGCAAATCTGGATGGTATCAACAAGCCACAGCGACTTATAAAAAATTAGGTGATTATGAGTCTCCAGATTATGTGCTGAGTAATACAGGAAGTGAGACAGCAGCTATTAATTTAGGCTTAGGATTCAAGAAATTTGAATATGGAGCAAGTTTAAATTATTCGTTTTATAATTCGACTTTAGGGATTTTGAGAGCTTCTCACATAGGTAATGCTGCTGATCTAGTGAATAGTATTAATTCTGGTGAGCCTACGGTTATTAATGATTTTACTTATGATATTGAAGCACCACGTCAAGAGGTGAACCATCATAGTTTGCAATTAGGGGCTTTTAGACGATTTGCAGGTTTTGGGAAACTAGAATTTGATTATGCATTGCAATTCAATAATCGTAAGGAATATGATATTAGAAGAGGCGCAAATGCTGGTCGTGCCTCTCTAGACATAGATTTGCAAACTCATACTGCAGCAGCACATCTATTAATAGACGTATTTGATAAAACAACTATTAATGCAGGAATTGATGGAATGTATCAAATAAATACTCCTAATCCAGATACTGGCGTGAGACGATTGATTCCAGACTATACTGCATATAGAACAGGTTTATTTATAGGAATTACTCATGAAATAAAGGAGAACTGGATCATTGACGCTGGATTAAGATATGACTATTATCAGATCGATGCCGATAAGTTTTACCAGCAAAGTCGTTGGGAATCATTGGGCTATGATGAGCAATTTCCTCAATTTGAAGTAAGAGAAGAAAGTAATCAAATACTGACTAATCCAGTTCTCGATTACGATCTATTTGCTTTTACTACTGGAACTAAATATATTTTTAACGACCATTATGATCTAGCAATAAATCTAAGTAGTGCAAATCGGGCACCTAATCCTAGTGAGTTATTTAGTGATGGATTACATCATGCACTTGCGACTATCGAGTTAGGAAGATTGGACTTGAAAAAGGAACAATCTTATAAGTTAAACACGACCTTTCACGTAAAACAAGGAAAGCTAGATCTAGAAGTGAATCCTTACATAAACATCGTAAATGATTTTATTCAATTAATTCCTACTGGACTAGAAACGACTACTCGTGGAGCTTTTCCTGTATATCAATATGAGCAAATAGATGCTCGATTGTATGGAGTAGATGTGAATGCTAGTTATGATTTTTGGGTAAAAAAGCCATTATCGCAAGTTGACCAATCAGCTATGGATTATAAGCTGAAAAAGCTCATTAATATCAATTCAAATTTCTCTTACATCCACGGAACTGATACGGGTTCTAATGAACCGTTAATTGATATGCCACCAGCACAGTTTAATAATACGGTGACTTGGTATGATGCATTTGATTCTGGATTGAATGTGATGCTGGGCAATCAAACTGTATTACAGCAATCTCGTTTTCCTGATAATGATTACACGGTAGATATTCCTAATGATTCTGGAGGTTTTGATGCTGCTGTCGTAAATATTTCTCAAACTCCAGCGGCTTATAGTTTGTGGAATGCTGGTTTGAGTTACGCTTTTGCAAAAACAAAATTAAACCTAACCGTAAACAACTTATTAAATACCAACTATCGCAACTATCTCAATAGACAACGCTTCTATGCCGATGAGGTAGGACGCGATGTACAATTACAATTTATATATAACTTTTAACCAAAACAATTAATTAAAACAAAACAATTATGAAAACAACAATTAAAACTCTAGCAATTCTTTTTACTTTTTCACTTCTAATTTCTTGTGATGATGATGATACAACACAAATAATTAATGAAGAAGAACTTATTACAACAGTAGAATTAACCTTCACAAGCACTACAGATGCAAACAACGTAGTAGTCTACAAATCAGTAGATACAGATGGTGATGGGCCAGATGCACCAGTAATAACGGTTATTGGAAATCTTATGACCGCTTCTAGTTATATGGGAAGTGTTCAGTTTTTAAACGAGTCTGTATCTCCTGCCGAAAATATCACTACTGAAGTACAAGAAGAGGCAGATGAGCACGAAGTATTTTACCTTTCTAGTATTACAGATGTAAGTATTACAAAAGATGATGTAGATGTAAATGGAAATGCACTAGGATTGATGAGCACATTGCAAACCGGAGCAGCATCTACTGGAACATTAACGATAGTGTTACGTCACGAGCCTTTAAAGCCTAATGATGGTTCTTTATCAAATGCTGGTGGTGAGACTGATGTTCAGGTTGTTTTTGATTTAACGGTTCAGTAATAAATAATACTTATAAAAATGATGCCATTCTAAATTTAGAATG
>JALZUY010000256.1 GCA_023301395.1 Nonlabens sp. | reverse complement strand
ACTACATTTGTGGGCATAGCGAAGCTGAGCCCACAAATCAAACCTGCCTACTGCCTACTATTTTCTATTATCTTTGTACTTCATTCATAAGTAAATTAAATGAATAAAGAAGCTATTCTTAAAAATGCTCAATCATGGACACAAGCGCCATTTGATACAGATACAATTACAAAAACACTTGCACTCATTACAGCAAATAACACTGATTTTCAAGAATCTTTCTATAAAGATCTAGAATTTGGTACTGGTGGAATGCGTGGTATTATGGGTGTAGGTACAAATCGGATCAATAAGTACACGCTAGGAAAAAATACACAAGGACTTTCTCAATACTTAAAGGAGCAATTTCCTAACGAGCAAGTAAAAGTAGCTATAGCTTATGATTGCCGTCGTAATTCTAAAGAACTAGCACAAACCGTTGCCGATGTTTTTAGCGCAAACGGTATACACGTATACTTGTTTGATGAGCTACGTCCTACTCCATTGCTTTCTTATACAGTTAAGGCAAAAGGTTGCCATGCAGGAATTGTACTTACGGCAAGTCACAATCCACCTGAGTATAATGGTTACAAAGTATACTGGCAAGATGGTGGGCAGTTAGTACCACCACAGGATAAAGAAATTCTTAACTTAATTGCTTCTTTAGATTTTAAGGATATCAACTTCAATGGTAAACCAGACTTAGTAGAACTCCTTACTGCTGCAGATGATAATGCCTTTATAGAAGACAGTATTAAAGCTGGTAAAATCGCAGGCGACGTAGATCGCTCTCGATTAAAAATAGTATTCACTAGTTTACATGGAACCAGTATCACATTGATTCCAGAGACCTTAAAAAGAGCTGGCTTTACAGACTTACACGTTGTAAAAGAACAAGCTATTCCAGATGGGAATTTTCCAACGGTAAAATCTCCAAATCCAGAAGAACCTGAGGCACTTAAAATGGCTGTAGAACTTGCAGATAAATTAAATGCAGATATCGTAATAGGAACAGATCCAGACAGTGATCGACTAGGTGTTGCTGTACGAGATAATGAAGGAAAAATGATGTTATTAAACGGTAATCAAACTATGATTGCAATGACTGATTTCCTTTTAAAACAAACCGATTTAAAAACGACCAAAAATCCATTCATAGGTTCTACCATCGTTTCTACTCCTATGATGAATGAACTGGCAGCAGCTCATAACGTAGAATGCAAAGAAAGTCTTACCGGTTTTAAATGGATTGCAAAGATGATTAAAGATCATCCACAGCAAGACTTCATCGGTGGTGGCGAGGAAAGTTTTGGATATATGGTAGGTGATTTTGTACGTGACAAAGATGCCGTTACCGCAGCTTTATTAGCCTGTGAAATGTACGCTTTTGCGAAAACGAACTCATCAACAACCTATCAAGAATTATTAAAACTATACGTAGAACACGGCTGTTATCAAGAAAGGCTGGTGTCACTAGTTAAAAAAGGAATCACAGGTGCTCAAGAAATCAAGCAAATGATGATCGACTTGCGTGAAAACACGCCTAAACAAATTGCAGGACAAGATATCATTATAGTAGAAGATTATACTTCAAGTACCAGAGAAAACAAACACTTGAAGAAAACAGAATCTATAGACATTCCTAAATCTAACGTTCTCATCTTCTATCTTGCAGATGGCTCAAAGATTGCAGCGAGACCTAGTGGAACTGAACCTAAGATTAAGTTCTACATAAGCGTAAAAGCGTCACTTGAGAATGCATTAAATTATCCAGTATTACAAAAACAACTCAATAAAAAAATAGACGGCATTCTTGCCAGTTTTGATATTTAACTAAATGAATTACTTCAAAGAGATTCTTGGGTACGCAAAACCATATAAGAAATGGGCGGTCCTCAATATTATAAGTAACATATTCTTTGCCTTTTTTAGCACTCTATCATTTGTGTCCTTAATGCCAGTTTTGCAGGTATTATTTAAAGAAACCGAAGAGGTTTACACAAAACCAGAATGGATTGATGTTACTAAAACTAAAGAGTATCTTGAAGGATACGTGAATTACTACGTATCTGAGGTTGCTCAAAATGATCAGGAACAAGCCTTAATTTTAATGATTACTCTTGTAGTAAGTTTATTCTTTTTAAAGAATGTTTTTGGGTATTTAGGAATGTATTTCTTGACGTTTTTCAGAACTGGAATCATGAAAGATTTAAGGGATGATTTATATAAAAAAATAGTCAACTTACCTATTTCCTATTTTTCTGAAAAACGCAAAGGCGACGTTATTTCACGTGCTACTACTGATGTTATTGAGATACAGAGTAGTTTTCTTTCTATTCTAGAGTTGATTGTAAAAGAGCCTTTAAATATCATATTTGCACTTGCCGCAATGCTTATGTTTAGTGTAAAGCTCACCTTATTTGTCTTAATATTTATACCTATTAGTGGCTTTATTATTTCATTGATTGGTAAGAGGTTAAAAAGTAAATCAGAACGGGTTCAAAAAGAACAAGGTGCTGTACTATCTCAACTTGAAGAAACTCTAGGTGGACTTAAAGTTATTAAAGGTTTTAATGCTGAGGAACGCATGCAAAGCAGTTTTGAGAAAACTACGAGTCGTTTCCGTAAGTATATGACTAGTCTTGATAAACGTAAAAGTTTTGCAACTCCAGTAAGTGAAGTATTAGGTATTGCAGTTATAGGTGTTTTATTATGGTTTGGTGGTCGCATGGTTCTTGTAGATGGAACTATTGAAGGCTCTACATTTATTACGTTTATGGGACTTGCTTATGCCATACTTACTCCAGCCAAAGCGCTTTCTAAAGCCAGTTATGGTGTAAAGAAAGGTAATGCCGCTGCTGAACGAGTACTACAAATCCTTCATACAGAAAACACAATTGTAGACAAACCGAACCCTACTGAAATAAACGACTTTAATAAAGGCATTGACCTAAACAATGTGACATTTGCCTACGAGGAAGAAAGCGTTTTGAAAAACTTCACATTATACATTCCTAAAGGAAAAAGCGTTGCACTAGTTGGACAAAGTGGTTCTGGTAAAAGCACGATAGCAAATCTTCTAACTCGTTTCTATGATGTGGAAGATGGAACGATTTCTATGGATGGACATAACATTAAAGACTTAAGCTTAAAGAGCTTGCGTGATCAAATGGCGCTAGTGACACAAGACTCTATTTTGTTCAATGATACCATTGCTGTAAACGTAGCTTTATCAAACAAGAATGCTAGTGATGAAGAAATCATCAATGCACTCAAGATTGCAAACGCTTGGGAATTTGTAAAAGACTTACCAGATGGTATTCATACTAACATAGGTGATAGTGGTGGAAAACTAAGTGGTGGACAGAAACAAAGACTTTCCATTGCTCGTGCCGTTCTTAAAAACGCTCCTATTCTAGTACTCGATGAAGCTACCAGCGCACTGGATACAGAAAGTGAACGACTGGTTCAAGACGCACTTGAAAAAGTGATGAAAAACAGAACTTCCATAGTTATCGCTCACAGACTGTCTACCATTCAAAAGGCAGACAACATAGTCGTGATGAATAAAGGTGAAATTGCAGAGCAAGGAACACACGAGGAACTTATCGCAATGAAAGGACTTTATAATGGTCTGGTAGGAATGCAAAGTTTATAAAGTGCTTTATTATAAATCAAACCTCACAGGTTTCCAAAACCTGTGAGGTTTTTATATAACAAATTACC
>JALZUY010000255.1 GCA_023301395.1 Nonlabens sp. | reverse complement strand
CTCATGATCACCCTAGAATAGCTAAATCCCTCTACTTTACATAAAACTTTATCATAAGTTGCTATAAATACGTAAGCAATTTATAGCAACCTAAAGAGTCTATAAATACGAAGGTCATTCATAATTTGCCTATTCTCTAAGAAGAAGTGGATAATCAATGAAACATGTCTAAAAAAAGTGTATAAAGTTTATACAAAAAATCAATAACAGACTCAAAGGAAGTAATAAGTGCCAAAAAAATTTACAAAAAATATACTTAACAACATAAATAAGTTGCAGCAGCGCGTCAAAAATGATACAATATCTCATAGTATTAAACGTTTTGTGTGCGAAGGATTGCTCATACTACAGAAACTTAAAGGTAGAACTGTGACGCAATCTAAGGACAATCAGAAAAAATACAATCCAAATGTTGGGTTTATTGGGAATGCTGAAGTTCAAGTGTCAAACTATATCTTTTCAACTAAGCGTCTAAGAACTGCCTACCAACATGCAAAGCCTATCGCTGATAGACTTATGACCAACGAAATATCTGGACACTATACAGAAAGTAAAAAGCTAACGAAGTTTTTAAAAAATAGAGATCTTACTTTTTCTAAGAAAACGGCAAGCGGTGAATACAAAACTTTTGTTGTTCCATGTACAACAACAATTGTTCCCATGCAAAAATCTATCTTCAATGAAGTAGAGCTTGCAGCTCAAAAACTTATTATTTCATTAAGAAGAGTTATCCAAGATATTTATTCTTCTGAAAATATTAGCTCGAGTGAATTTGTTCAAAGCTTACCTCAAGCAGTAAGAGATATTTTCATTAATGCGATTGAAACATCTCCAAATTATTTTCCACAACTTCACCATAAGAATATGGCCGATTATCCATTTTTTGATAACGTTGGTCTTGATCTTGTTTTAGTTGAAGACTATTTATCAAAATCAGCACAAATCCCAGAGCTTGTTGCAAATAAAAATATAGAAGATCTTCCAGGTCTTCCTTTCAGAATCCTTGAGCTAAATGCTGGCTCACCTTCAGGTGCTTCAAATAACATGAACGTCCTAGAAGGTATTTATGAACAAGCTCCTGATATATTAGAAAATCTTGGAAAGTTAATGCCTAATGATCACTTTGAAGTGTTAGGTGAAACATATAAATCATTAGGGGAATTTTGGACTGGTAAAAAAGATGCTGTTCAAGTTCTACTTCCACCAGGTGGACAAAATGGAGCTGCTCCAGAGATTCATCAACTGGCAGCTTATTCTGGACTTATTTATGCAGATGCTGATCAGCTTTACTGTGATGAAGATGGATATATTCGCCTAAGAACTGTTTCAAAGAACAACCCTATTGTTAATTCCATTTACTCTAGAATCAATGCTGACTCTGCACTTTTTGATCTTAGCAAAAACCTTTTGATGAGAGACCCTGATTCTGGTGAGCCTCTATATCTTAGAGATGGGCTTATCGTTGACGGTGAAGAAGGAAGAATTTTAACTGATGAAGAAGGAAATCCTATTCCTCTTGAGTCATCTTATGCTATCCCTGGAATCATTGATGCAATCATTAATAAAAAAATCTACATGGGTGGCTTAAACAGAATTCTAGATAATAAGATTATTCTAGCAACATTAACTCACTACGCTCCAAAATTTTTTGCTTCTGACATTGAAAAAGCAGGCTTATCTTTAAGTACTGGAAATCAAATACTTCCTCCTCAAACTCTTCCTCCAACAATGAAATCAGTTGAGGCTATTGAAAAGAATCCTGATGAATGGGTTGTAAAAGCTCCTGAACTTGCTGGCGGCCAAGGTGTTTATATTTTAAAAACTCTTAATAAAACAGAAAAACAAGATGTTTTAGATATGATCAGAAAGAACCCTCAAGACTTTGCTTATCAGCAACTTGTAAAGATTGCTCGGATTCCTGTTGCCGTTCAAAGAAAAGCAGAAGGTTTTAAGTTTGCAAATCTTGCTGCAGACATTAGAACTTGGGTTTTCTTTGGTGCTGGAGAAGGTGCTCTTCCGAAAATGTCACATAATGCTCTTGTCAGATATGCTCCTTCAGAGAAAGGTAAAATGAGTTCAATTGTTAACACCTCTGCTGGTGGAGGGTATGCACCTTTCGTTATCGTCGATGATACGAATGATAAAAATGCTGTCTCGGCTAAAAAGCTAACTGAATCCAAAAAACCAGTTATCCTTCATACAGAAGCACCTGTTTTTGTTGCCGCTCAAATTGTTCAAATATCAAGAATGCTTAAGCAAGCAAACAAATTGTTAACATCAAAGACGACTCTTGCTTTTGAACTTCTTATTCTAGTTAAAGGAATGAGAAATCAACTCAAAGAAATTCTCTCTTTTCTTCACCCCAGATCAATCGAAGGGATCTATCAAATCATTGATCTTCTTGAATCAAAGATGAGTAAAACGGAAATAAAAAAATATCAAGCCTTCATTACAGATAATCAGATTAGCCTTACTGCAGTTCTTTTAAAACTAAATAAGGATGTCTCATTAAAGCCTGTAAGAGATATCTTAGACAACGTTAAAGCATTAAACCTCGATATCATCACTCTTAACTACACATCAGTTCACAGAGAAGCTGATCTTGAGACAATTGAAACGTTAAAAGAATTCGGAAAAACGATAGAGGATAAAAAACAAAAGAGTGCAATCTCAAAGATTGCTAAAATTGTTACGGATACAGTTAATCAAGAACTCCCAAATAGAGTTCTAACGACTGCTTCTAAAAATAAGATTCTCGGGTATCTTGAAACATTTTGTTCAAAAGCAAAGTCTAGACTTGAAGCTTCACCTGCTCTTAATGAGCTGGCTGATCTTCTAAGTATGGATGCCGATGTAACAGAACTTCAATTTGAAACTCTCTATCTTGGGAAAAGAGATGTCGACATGGACATCAAGGTTGCCACTCAACAAGAAATGAGATCAGGTAAGCTTCTGATAGCAACTGACTTTATCTCTGATGATTTAAAAGCAGCGAAAGTAGATTGGAGCAAAGTGATTGCTGAATCTCATAAAATTAATTTCACAGAAAGAGGAAGCTTTATTGCGAAAGCTCGTAGTGAACACTTTGAGAAATACCCAAAGTTATCCCATTACCAAGGGTTAATTGATACTAAATCAAGTTCAAAAGAAAGTCTTATCGAATTACTTGAGATTGCTCCATACGCTAAGTTCAATATTGAAAACTTTGCCAAAGAGCAAGGGCTTGAGCTTAAGGATGTATTTAGTGATAAATTAGAATCAAACCGTATTTCTCTTCTTTCGACTAAAGAATTAAAAGAATTAAAACTTGCAAACAGAGAACATGCCGGTGAGTGTTTTGCTAAGAAGAAAGTTTCACACGGATTATTTTCTAATAGTGAAGTTTTTGTTTGGCTTAGGTCTGAGCTTGATCCATTCACGCTACTCTATACTGCTGGACATGAGCTTATTCATTATCAACAAATAATGCGTACAATGAGAGCTGAAAAAAATGCTCTTGCAGCTGGAGATATCTCTCTTGCGAAATTCTTAAATTATTATGGAAATTTTTTAGGTGCAAATCAAAGAACAGTTGAGGATATGAACCTTGACATGGCAACAACAAGAAAGAATATGGCTCGCATTCACGGTCAAATTAAGGTGCGGAGAGTCTTTTTCTGTCCCCGTTCCATCCCGTACATTATCCTCGCCCTTCTTTTATCTCTCCCTCCGTAGTCTTAGCTCAGATCCGGGGT
>JALZUY010000254.1 GCA_023301395.1 Nonlabens sp. | reverse complement strand
GTGTCTCTCGTTTTAAATTGATAGGTAAAAGAACCAATACCGAGCACCACGTTTGTAGACGCAAATCCCTTATCGTGTAATCGCTGACAAATATTTTCTGCACGTTCTGTAGTGATACTATCTCCGTAAATAGCCCCTATGTGTGAGTCCAACACCTTAAAACCTTGCTCATTTACAGTACCGCCAAAGGTTTCCCATAACAACTCCACCACACCTTTTTCTTGTGGAGTAGCACTACCTAATTCACGGCTTGTCCCACAAATAATAGCTACAGGATCTCCGCTATCTGGACGAATCACTAGTTTTCCATCTCTACCTAAAATTTCTTCTTTAAGAATAGGTAGATAAGAAGTTAAGACTTTCCATAAATCCCAAGTATCACTTACTACAGATAGAATTCCGCTAGGGTAGGTTTCCATTAGATTTCTAAAGGTTCCTATCTCATCATCTTTTGTTCCTGCACACATCACAGAATGTTCTGTAGCATTTACAGATCCTACGACAAAGCCTTTTGCGTTGTAATATTTACGCATACCGCTTATTACAGGTAAGGTATCAGAACCTAAAAATACAGCAGCGTGACCTAGTCCAGAAGACAGTGCACTTTGTAAACCGCCCATTCCTCTCATTGAGAAATCGTGTCCTTGAAAATCAATAAATGCTACATTTTCTGGATCTGTTTTAAGCACCCATTTCTTAAAAATACGCTTGTATAATAATGCAATCGATGCAGAAGTCATAGGTTGCCATAACATTGTAGAAAGTATCGTTTCTAGAAAATTAGTTACCCAGTAAAATTCTTTATGTGTATTTACTACCGTTAACATAGGCACTCTAATAGGTACTTCAATTCCTTCTGGTAAAGATTTCACTCGAATAGGTAAATAGCCAAGATCGTGTAGCTGTCTGTAGTGTGTTCCATCATAAGGCGTACCTAAATACATAGAAAGCTCTTCTTCTATCTCGCTGCAAACTTCTTCTTTTGGCTTAGCAAAAAAGTTAGTTTCAAAATAATTGTGTAACCACGTAATCACATATTGTTGTCCAAAAGAAAGTACCTTATCACATCCTTCTGGAGCATATGTATTGCTACGTGGTGTCCAGTTAGAATATACCTGTTCCGTCCCTTTTGGGTATTGCTGGTGGTGTCCTGTTTTGTATCCGTCTGTAAGAAGTAAACCGTTCATAATTTACTATTTTGTGTAGTTATGACGCAAATATACTTATTTGCATTTGTAGTAACCTAATTTATTTGCGTTTATTTTACGCAAACTATTAAATTCCCGTGAAAACGGGAATCTTATCCATTAAGTAAGGTATTTGTTTCTTTAAGGGTAATCCTATCTTAACGAGACCTCCGCTTTCGCGGAGGCTGTTTAGATTTCAAAGATAATTCCCTCTTTTTGTAGCTGTTTGTATCGTTCCTCATTAAATCTAAAAAGACTTGCAGGACGCCCGGCACCCAATGAAATTTTCTCATCGAGTTCATCCAGAATATTTAAATTATTGATCTTTTTACGAAAATTACGTCTATCTACAGGTCTGCCCAATAAAGTGGTGTAGAGTTTTTCAAGATCTGAGAAGGGAAATTTAGTTTCTAGTAATTCAAAACCTATGGGCTCATAGGTGATTTTACCCTTGAGTCGTGTGATGGTTACTTCCAGAATATGTTTATGGTCAAAGGAAAGGGCTGGTAATTCATCTATATCAAACCACTGCGCTACCTCAGCATCTGTAGATGCCTCAAGTGTATGTCCGTCAGGATGAATGAGTCCAAAATATGCTACCGAAACCACTCTACCACGAGGATCACGATCTACAGCTCCAAAAGTATATAGCTGCTCTAGATAATTGATGGATACGCCTGTCTCCTCTTTGAGTTCGCGATGTACCGCTTCTTCCAGAGACTCATCTTCTAACACAAATCCTCCTGGAATTGCCCATTGTCCTTTAAAGGGTTCATACTTTCGCTGGATTAAAAGAATGGAAATCTTTCCTGCATTGTATCCAAATACAATGGCATCTACAGTAAGTTTAATGTGTGGATTGGGAAATGACATTTATTTGCGTTTTAGATACACAAATATAGAATTATCAATGGACTTTTGATCTCTTAATTTAGTATATAGATTAAAATATTTGCTAAGTAATAGGTATAAGTTCTTTATCTACTTTCGCAAAAGCGAGAATACTAAAGATAAATAGGATGTAATAGAGCTTATTCATGGCTAGATAATTTGATTTAAATATAATACACAGATTACGGGAGTCAAGATTAGGGAAAAATAGAATAACACTCGGGAATTCAATACATTTTTAACACCTATTAATCATTGCATCTTTGTACCATATTAAAAGGATAAACAAATAATAATCATATAAATATAACATAATGGCGACATTTAACGTACCGCAGAGAAGTGAAGTAAACGAGTTGAATCAGGGAATTTTTGATAATTTGGAAAAACAATTGGGCTTTGTACCTAATCTTTATGCAACTTATGCATTATCAAATAACGCTCTTAATAATTATTTGACATTTGCAGGATCAAAGACATCTTTAAATAATAAAGAAAAAGAGGTCGTGAACCTAGCTGTAAGTGAAGTAAATGGTTGTGGTTATTGCCTTGCTGCTCATACAGCAATTGCAAAAGGGAACGGTTTTACAGACGAGGAAATACTTGAATTAAGAGCAGGTAAAGCATCTTTTCAAGATAGTTATAATGCACTTGCAAACCTTGCAAAAAACATAACTGAGAATAGAGGTAAAGCAGACCAAAATGTAGTAGATGCATTTTTAGCAGCTGGTTACACTCAAGAGAATTTAATTGATACTATTGTTCTAGTTGGTGATAAAACTATTTCAAATTATTTACATAATACGACTCAAGTGCCTGTTGATTTTCCAGCAGCGCAGCCTTTAACTATTTCATAGTAATTAAAGTAATACGATTTTCATAGTTGGTTGGTAAAACAGGTCTGTCTCTTTAGAGTGCAGGCCTGTTTTTGTAATATATTTTATATATTTTAAATAATG
Organism: Nonlabens sp.; assembly: GCA_023301395.1. Classification (GTDB taxonomy): domain Bacteria; phylum Bacteroidota; class Bacteroidia; order Flavobacteriales; family Flavobacteriaceae; genus Nonlabens. Next base: position 5,945 of record JALZUY010000254.1, on the reverse strand, counting down.
TTTATTAAGGGAAATTTTGATCAACACCTCTTTGAACTCTACATTCTCCTGAAATGGAATGAGTGATATTACTATCATCTTGAAAACTACCGTTAAAACTAAATTCAATATAATCACCTATAATGGTAGGGTTCGAACTATTAACCATTGTGATGATAGGGTGCACAGTATGATCTGCCGTGATTAAGAAAAAATTACCTATCGTGCTCTCAGCAAAGTAAAATGTTGGAGCTGGTGTATTGTCTTGAGCAATACCCCAATCATAGGTAATGTTAGGCATAAAGTTCCCGTTACTATTAAAAGCAAAGCTAGCTGCTATGCGTCTAAGACTACCATCGGTTCGTATTCCTGTTGCATTAATTTCATATCGGTCTATAATTGTATTAGTATTTGTCTCCAGGTGTGCTTCTATCTCATTATCAAAAATTCGATTTGCACCACCGTCAATGGAATATTTAAAATATTCAAGTGTATTACCATTGCTGGAACTACCATCATCACTATCACAGCTTGTGAATACTGCTAGTAGGAGTAATGTTGTTAATGGTTTTATTAAATGTTTCATAAGTTTAAAATTTAGCTTAATAATATATGATTACAAAGGTTCTAATCTAGAATAACACCAAATGTTCCCTCATAATGGCCAGTGATTATTTCACCATTTTGATTCATGAAAGTGTAGTTAGCATCTATGGTACTTGTTGTCGGGTTTGTATTATCAAGATTGATGGCATTAATTGTAATTGATAATCCAGAAGCCCCAGGAGTGTTTATAATCCCTGCAGTTTCATTACCAGTACCATATTCTATATTGTTAATAAAGTAGGCTGGTGATAATGCATCTATCTGTCCATCTTCTAAGATGACAGAATCGTTAACACTTGATACGATATATGTATTGCCAGGTAGTGGACCAGAATTTGATAAGCTTGGGTTATCGCTTACTTCTATATTTAGAAAAACCCAGCTCGTAGTGTTTAAAGAGAATAGGAAGTCGCCATTTGATCCGTTTACATTTGCATCATTATCGAACATTCGACCGTTTGAAAAAAAGAAGCTATAGTTGTCTGGAAATCCGTCTCCACCTATGATGGGATCATCATCATCTTGATCTATCTCAAAATAAGCATTAGAAGTTTCAAAAAAGATACTATTATGAGTAAATCCATCAGTAGGGTTAACAGGATCTGTTTGCATGTCGTCATTCTCATCGCAGCTTACAATGGATAATGCCAGGAATAATAAAATGGTGTTGATTTTTTTCATAGAGTAATTATGATTAATGAATGGGCAAAGTAGCCTATTCTATTAACCATAGATATCATGAACCGACATAAGTAGCATCTTATAACATGAAATGCTACTTTGAGTCTACGAAGTAAACTAGATTAATATCTTAGTTTACTTAAGATTGTTTCCTAAAAGCAAGAGGAGAAGTGCCTACTTGTGTCTTAAAAAATTTAGAGAAATGACTAGCCTCATTATAACCTAGTTCATAAGCGATTTCCTCTGCACTTTTATCAGAGTACAAAAGAAGTCTTTTAGCCTCAGCAGCGATACGCTCGTTGATAATTTTTAATGGAGACTTGACATTATGTTTTTTGAAAAAATTTGAAAGGGTTTTAGGAGATTTAAAAAGTAACTCTGCATAGTCTGCAACTTGATGTTTCTCTTTGAAATTTTGCTCCACTAAAATATTAAATTTTCTTATCAAATCTACTTGTTTGATACTTAAGTCAGCTTGGTTGTTTTCTATCTTAATAAGTCGCGTAGAGGTAATAAGCATTCTCTTTAATAGTGTGCGCAACATTTCACCTTGAATATGATCTCGAGTGTCAAATTCTTCTTGAAACAAAGTGAGCGTAGCATTAAAACTGCGTTGATCTTTATCAGTCAAGTTGATAATAGGTGCATTTGATGACCCAAAGAATAGTGTTCCCATACATGAAACCTCAGAGTCACTATGCTGGATACAATAGAACTCACGATTGAAAACAAATGCAATCAACCCATAATTGTCTTTAGGGATATTTATAATATTTACTGGCGTGCAAAAAAGTACTTGATTCTTTTTAAGGGTTACTTCATAACCATCTACAATTAACCGTTCTTCACCTTCAGTACACCACACAATTTTGTATAAACCTTTTTCTTTTAGTAGTTGTAACGATGGTCCACATTGAAAGCTGGTTATTGTAAATCTTCCTTCGTCCTTGATGTTATGATAATCTAATTTCATAAAGTAAAATTATGGAGAATAAATAATAAAAGTATCACGGCTAGAGGTGTTTTCTCATAGAATTTATTCCTCCAGCGTTTACAACTTTGAATCCGTTTGATTTTAATTTACTGGCTGCTAGGTTACTACGTCCGCCCATTGCACAATAGACAATTACGGGTCTGTTTTTGTCTAAATTTTTCATTTTTTGATCGATAGCTTGGGCAGGAATATTTTTTGAGCCTTCTATATGATTGCCGTTAAACTCTGACACAGTGCGTACATCTAGTAATTGGGCGTTTTCTGCTAGATATTTTTGTATGATTTCTTTCTTCTTGGTTTTAAATAATCCAAACATGCTTTTTTTATTAAGACGACAGTTTTACCATTACTTACCTGCAAAATAGTAAAATGTTGCTTTAATTATGCTTTCGCGAAAGCGTAATTGAAACTTCTCATCATTAATTGTTATTTTAGAATCATGGAAGAAATCACAGGTTACATTTTTATAGGTCTATTCATAGGTTTAATAATCATCTTATCACTGTCTGATACAGAACGAAAAGAACAACGTTCCAAAAGATTAGAAAGACAACAAGGAAATAATAGATTGCAACAACAACGTGATTCTATATTAAACGAACTCTCACAAAAAGAACGACAAAAAACAAATGCTAAGAATGAAGCAATCGTACTTTTATATCACTTTGCAGCTAGTAAAAACAACTTCACTTTAAAAGATCTTGAAACAGCTACTAAACAACTTCAAAACCATTACTTAAATAACCTAAAAAGTGATGTGAGCTATAAGATGAACTTCCCAGAAAAAGAAATGCTAAATTTTGAACCTAAAGAAATACTGCAATTTTTAATCATTATTAATGAAGGGTTACATAATGCAACGGTTCATGCAGCGTCTAATTTCATTTTCAGCATTGCGTCCATAGAAGATGGAAAACTAAACATCATTACACACGATAATGGAATAGGATATAGTCGTAAAGAGGTCCAAGATGGTAATGGAATTAAAACACTTTTAAAAGCGGTTACTATTCTTAAGGGTAATTTGAAATTAACAAGTACCGCTGGGAATGGTACTGTGGTGAATGTAGAAATACCTATTACTTAGAGCCTTATTAGATCAAATAGTATAATCACCAATTAATTCCTCAATCTCCTTAATCAGCAACCATTGCTCAGGATAGTCACTTTGCACTTGAGTCTTTAGTTTCTCTAGTAAAGGTTTATTGATCTTATCTTCTTCACGGTAATGGCGTACTTTTTTATAAAAGTCTTGAATAGCCGTTTCTTTTTTTGAAGAAGATTTTTTCACAGTTTTGGTGTCACTTTCATGGTAGACCAAGTCAAAACTATAGTAATCTGCAGGACCGGCATAAGCACTTACTATTTCTTTACCTACAGCAAGGTTCAAGACTCCATCTTCAGGTGAAAAGAGAACTTCATTTTTATAAGTTACCGTACAATCTGTAAATTGAATCAGCATTAATTTACCGTTCACATTACGTTGACCAGTAACGTTTAATCCTTCTACTTTAATACCGCTTTCATAAGTAAATTCAATGCGCTCGTTATCATAGAAATTGTATGCTTGTAAATCTCGTGGTCCCATATCTTCTATGGCAAGATTAATTCCTTTTAATTTTCCTAATGGAGATAAAAAACTCTGTTTATGAGTTGCTATCCCATGACCTATGAGTTCCTTTTCTCTATAAGCCAGTGCGCTAGGACCAGTTGTTTCAAAATACACCACATCATTATCATCATTAGTAATCATACGAGTAAAAACACCACTTACTTGTAATCCAGTACTAATTTCAATCGTACCTAAAGATTTAGAATTAATCAATTTTTGAAGACCGCGATGTCCACCTTTACGCACGGCCATAGTGTTTGCAAATTCCTCAAGCACCTCACTTAAAGTGGCAAAATTGGGTGTTACATAAAGATGAGGTTGCTTTCGCGTTATGTCAAAATCTTGGTAAGCCGCATCAATAGAATAAGCTCTTTTTTCTACTTCAGGTTCGAGACAAGTTCTACTTTCACCTAGACTTGATAATAATCCAGCTCCATATAGTTTTGGATTATCAAGTGTTCCTACTAATCCATATTCTACAGTCCACCAGTGTAGGTTTCTTATGAGAGACATCTCACTAGGGTCCACTTTTTTGTTTTGCAGGCGTTCTATTTCAGCATCGGCTTCAGCAATTTCTTGATCTAGTTTTGGGTTTGCTTTTTCACTACGTGTTTCTTTGAGAATAGAAATTTTACGCACGGCTTCATACATGTCGTGATCATGAGCACTAGAAATAGCCTTGCTACCTATCTCACCAAAACGCCTTAAATATTCTGCATAATCAGGACTGGCAATGATTGGTGCGTGTCCAGCTGCTTCATGAATAATGTCTGGAGCAGGCGTATATTCTATATTGTCTAGTTTTCTAATATCAGCAGCGATCACAAGAATTTTATAAGCCTGGAACTCCATAAATGCCGCTGGCGGAATAAAACCGTCCACAGCCACAGCAGCCCAGCCTATTTCTTTTAAAATGCGATTCATTCCATACATGGATGGAATATTATCTATAGAAATACCCGTTTTTTTCAATCCATCGAGATAAGAACCATGTGCTACTTTGCTCAAAAACCCCACATTTTTACGCATCACATGACGCCATACCGCTTGATCTTGATAGGTGTAAAGCTCATAGTTTTGTGGCTTTATAAACTGTTTCAAGTGCGGCGGTAACCGTTCTATGAGTGGATTAGTTTCTATATTCTCTAGCATTCTTATAGGATAAAGACCAAATCTAGTCTAAAATCAATAATTTCAATTCTTAACGATTAATTTTTAAATCAAATTTAAGATAGTCAGCATCTATTATATTTGCAGCTTATGTCACGTAAAAAACAAATTCTCAAAACCGCTGGCCTACTTTTTAAAGAACGCGGCTACAGTGCTGTTACTATGCGTGACGTAGCAGCTGCTATGGATATGAAAGCAGCGAGCTTATACAATCATATTTCTGGAAAACAGGAAATTCTTGCGACACTCATACTAGAAGTTGCCCATGAATTTACAAATGGTATGGATATAGTGGAGATAAATGATAAGTCCGCTTTCGCGAAAGCGGAACAATTAATCCTACTACACATTAATATTGCTCTAGAATATACCAACGCACTTGCTGTCTTGAATACCGACTGGATGCATCTGGAAGGATCTAAATATCAAGAATACATCACATTAAGAAAGACCTACGAACTTGATTTTAAAAAGATCTTAGAAAAAGGGATCGCTACCGGTGAATTCAAAAACCTCAATGTCGAGACCATGCTTTTTAATCTATTAAGCACTTTACGTTCTATATATCTCTGGATTCCTAAAAAAACTCCTTCAGAACTTAAAGATCTAAAATCTGAATTACCAGTAATCTTACTTACTGGACTTGTTTCTAGATAAATAGGTTTTTAAAACAGAACATCTTTTTAAATTATTCTGTTTTAAAAGTAATATCCTTTGGACGTTTATGATTTTCTTATCATATTTGACACTTAGTTCAATGACTTACTGACTTGTTATCAAGAAAGGTTGAGGGAATAGACCCGTTGAAACCTTAGCAACCCTATGCCAGCCATAGAAGGTGCTACATTCTACATCACATTTGTGATTGATAGATAACCAAACGTTAATATCCATATGGATATT
>JALZUY010000253.1 GCA_023301395.1 Nonlabens sp. | reverse complement strand
TATATAAATTCCATAAGAGGTATCTCCATAATCACTAAATCGTTGAAGAAGCTTAATAGGCATGAAGCCTAAACTCATAATGCAAACGGGAAACAAGATGTGTTTTATTTGATTATAAAACCCGAAATAAAGTGACGCAACTATAAGTATCGCAGTTATAATAAATACAGTTGAGTGTTTCCATTTCTTAAAATTGAGCTGTGCAAGCACGGTTCCTGCGACAAAGAAACCACCCAAATTAAGTACATGAATTCCTAGGATTTGTAATACCTGACTGTCATAAATATTATTGAAATTAAAACGGTACAAGAGTATCATAAGAACTAGCAATACTGTAGTTGCAAACAACTGTAGCTTTTTAAAAGGCTTTATAAAAAACAAAAGAACCAACCCTACATATAAAGAAAACTCATATTGAATAGTCCATAGTGAACCATTAATGGAATGATATGGCATGTTATCAAACACACCAGTGACTGTGCCTTGAAAACCGTACAAGGATAAATTGCGTGGCAAATAAGTCCAGTAAGAAGAGTTGTTTAGTAATGAAATATCGCCATTATAAAGAAAAGGTATGACCAATAGCGTGAGCAATAAAATCACAAATAATCCAGGGAAAATACGTAAAATCCTTTTCTTAAAATAGATTTTAAGATTCTCACTGCGCATTAAACTTACATATATAAAATAGCCACTTATGGTAAAGAAACCACTCAATCCTATGGCAGAGAAACTGAGTTGATTATCAGTAATTGCGAGAAGCCATTCTTTATTCTCTAGCATTCCTTTAAGAGCAAATGAGTGCGTAATAATCACAAAAATCGCTAATAGAAATCGTAAGAAATCAAAATTATTCTTATGCTTAACCATTAGAACTTATCTGGCTTGTTACTTATGAATGAGATGACATATAAATACCTTTTAACAGCATAATACATATCTACAAACATATCTTTTACAGCTCGATAAAAGTTCATTACAAGGCCTTTTGAAGCAGACAATAATGCAATATCCTCATGCCATAATTGATAGTTCCCTATCACATCATTTTTAAATCTAAAGAACAATTGAGCCTTTGTACGTTTAATTTGATAATTAAAAATAGATGGCACAAAATCGATATCGTATCCTTCATTTAAAATCCTTTTTGACCATTCTTTATCTTCAAATGTTGCTACATCTTCTTTAAAAGGATGTTCTCTCCACATTTTTTTGTTAAAAGCAGATCCTGAAAATATAAGCCCAGATTTATTAGGGTCATCCTTTGCTTTTACATTATTAATATAGTTTTTATAGTCATTTGAATTATGCAGACATCGCACTCCTGCTAGGTTGTCATTTTTATCAAACTTTTCTTGAATCAACTTAAAGAAGTCATGACTTACTGGATAAGAATGAGCACTAAAGATCACTACGATATCGTGAGTTGCTTTTTGTGCTGCAAAATTTGCACTACCACCGTAACTAAATTTTTCAATAGTTTCAAATCGCGCCTTATATTTTGCGCTTACTTCTTCACTTCTATCTGTAGATAGGTTGTCTACGACCACTATTTCGGCAATATCATCATTGTAGCGTTCTCTAAGGTTTTTAAGTAAAAACTCTAGGGCTACTTCTTGATTCTTATTACGTATAACTACTGATATCATTCTATGGTATTATGTTTATTGCCAACTCACGTTCTCTTTAACAACACGCGCTGGATTACCTGATATTATGGAGTTTTTCTCATTAAAAACTCCTCGCACTACTGAATTTGCTGCTACAATACAACCGTCGGCAATTGAGGTTCCTTTATAGATTTTAGCTCCACAACCTACCCAAACATGATCACCCAAGGTAATGCCATTTTGTTTTTCCTTTTTACCTTCATAAATAACAGAATGAAAGTCTTCATCTAAAAATTGACAATCCCAAGAAATGATACAATCTTCACCTATAGTCAATTGATGCATAATAATAAAGGTTGTGTTACAATTTACATAGCCTCCTTTACCTATGGTCATAACACCATTGTGACCTATATTAATTCTACAACCTCTACCTATTTTATAGGCACCTTTAGTATGTAAAGATCCCAATATATTCAAATAGGTGATTTCAGATTTATGAGAAAAACCAACATCGCTCATACCTATCTCAAGTCTATCTTTATTAAAAATATTATTTAAACCGTCTATTTTTACTTTTTGATGTAAAAACATAGACTTTTTGTAAAAAAGTTTAATAACGATAAATCTAAAAAAGACTATCAAAAAATTGCTCCCAGAAGAAGAACATTTCTTATAAAGTTTAAGTAATGTGTTAATCATTTATTACAATTGAGTTTGCTTTAATATTAAATTCATAAACTATAATGAAAACTGACTTTATTTTCAACTTCTATTTTTCTAATTTAAATTACACAAATATTTCTATTATCAGTTCTTTTCAAATAAGGTTTTCAAAATGCGGTATGGTTTTAAAATAATCTTACCTATTTTATATTCTAAAGAATACTGAAGTTGCTGCTCCTTTGCACGATGCGTCTTAGTATGAAATGTAAGTACTTGAATAAGTCTTTTAAAATTAGATTTGTATAAATCAGCATGTTTTAGGATGATGTATTCTTTATTATCTTCAAAATGATTTTTAATCGTATTTACCAGCATAGACTTTGCTGCCTTACGATAATAGAATAAAAACTCTGGAATGATTCTATAAGAGGTGCCTAGCTTAGTAACAGCAATCCAAAATTCCCAATCTTCAAATCCTTTTTTCATACTTTCATCATAGCCGTCTACTGCTGTCCATAAAGACTTGCGATATAATGAGGTAGCAACTAATTGATTTTGAAATAAAAGATCATTTACTTGATCACCTATAGGCTTTAATTCGTCTATGATGTTAGAAATATCATTTCTAAAAATAGATGTATAACTAGAAACAATTCCTATTTCTTGATTTGAGTCTAATACTGGAACTAGTTTAGTAAGGTAATTTTCATGCAATAAATCGTCTGAATCAAGTGGTAGGATATAGATGCCATTTGCTATTTTAATACCACAATTACGTGCACTGGATAAGCCACCGTTTTCTTTAAAGATGTATTTAAATCGATCATCTTTTTCACACCATTTTGTGGCAACTTTCTCAGTGTCATCAGGACTTCCATCATTTACAATAATGCATTCCCAGTTTTGATAGGTTTGATTTAATACAGACTGCAAACTTGTATCAAGAAAATGTGCTTGCTTATAGCAAGGAACAATGATTGAAACTAGAGCTTGTTGCGTAGACATTAATTTAACTAAATAGGTTTTTTACAAATCTAAGAGGTTTTAAGAGACTTGCTCCTAGTCGATAGTTTAAAGTATTTTGAGTTTTTGCTATTTTATCTTTGAGTATGCCATTTTTATAAGTCAATGAGGCATAGACTTGTTGAGCTTGTTCTTGATATAACTCTTTGTGTTTTTTATAAATAGTCATTTTTAATTCTTGATCATAAAGGGCTACTGCAGTTTGATCACGAGACACGTTTTTAATTCTATATTTAAAAAGAACCTCAGGTATGACGTGCATATTCCAGTCATTCTTTAAAATAGAAATCCAGAAATCCCAATCTTCATAGCCTTTATCAAAGTTTGTATCATAACCATTTACTTGTTCCCAGCACGATTTTCTAAACAGTGCAGACGCTACTCCATTGTTCTGAACTAGAAAATTATTAACGTATCCACCTAGTGGTTGAATAATTTCCTTAAATATTTTATTCTCAGTAAAACCCTGATAATAACAACAAACGGCTGCAATACCTTCTTGACTAGAAATTACTTGATGAGCCTTTTCTAAAAATGTTGGCTCATAATAATCGTCTGCATCTAGTGTGAGGATAAAATCTGTGGTGGCTGCTTCAATAGCTCTATTTCTCGCACCACAAACACCTGTGTTTTCTTGATAAATGACTTGTACTAGAGGTGATTTAATTTTTTTAAGTATGTCCCAGGTTTCCTCTCTTGAGCCGTCATCTATAATGATGATTTTCTCTGGTAATACCGTTTGATTCAATATAGAATTTACAGCTTCATTAATATATAAGCCATCATTAAAACAAGGTATTACAACTGTGGTATTACTTTTAAGAAGTGTTTGCATTATTTATATAAAAAACTAAAGAGTTCTTTCCTCTTTCTAATGATTGGAAAATACTTAACGGACAAGATAGTCAAAGAAAGTTGAGGAAACTTAATGAATAATCTAGCCCAATATGAGGTATGATTTATTAGTGAATCAGATTCTCTAAATCTGTGAATCCACAAGGCATTCATTAATTGATCTTGCTTTAAGGGGCTAATTTTATTCTTGATAGTCCAAGATAATAATGACTCAAACAATAAAGGTGTGTATTCTTTATATAAATGATCTTGATAAAAAACGTTAGTATCATGTACACCTCTTAATGCCACATTATGATAAATAGACGCTGGCTTCAAAGCACAGATCATGGCTATTTTAAAAATAATATCTGTGTCTTGTGTGACTCTCAATGTTTCATTCATTAATCCTACACGGTCAAAAACTATTTTTTTAACAGTAAGTCCATTTAAGTGTAAGTAACCTAATTTACTAACAACTAAATTTTCAAACAAAAATTCAGGTTCTACATGTTCAGATAGCGTACTTATTTTATAATGTTTTGATTCTTCCTCTTTAGGTGTTCTATAAAAATGAAAACCTACTGAGCTGTAGCAACCATCTATTGATTGATCTTTAAGAACCTCTATATCTTGAGCAAATCGATTATTAAGATAAAAATCATCTGCATCTAAAAACGCTATGTAGTTAGATTGCGCTTTTATGATACCTAAATTACGGCTAGCTCCTCTACCTTTATTAACTCCATTTTCATGTTGAGCAATTACTATACGATCATCTGATAATTTTAAATGACGCGCTATTTCTAATGTTTGATCTTTACTACCATCATCAACAATAATGATTTCTTTTACTTCATTATGTTGTAGGACAGATTGTATCGTTTTTTCTAAAAAACGAGCCACATTATATGCTGGAATAACTACTGAAACTTCTAAATGCAAAACTACGTTAGTTTATTTCTAATGCTTTTCCATTTATAAACTAAAGGAAAATAACGATAGGCAAGGTAAGAAAATAGTAATCGAGGTCTAGGTATAAATGTTACTATCCACGCATAAAACAATTTACTTACACCTTTATGATATTTATTTATAGTAATCCATAATCTTTCTACAAATAATTCTATGCGGTCTAGTTCCATATCTTGTTTTACGGACCAGTCTATCAACTCCTTAAAAAATGCTTCTTCATTGCGTTTATAAACTTCTGTATTATTAAATATATTAGAATCATGCACGCCACGCATAGTCACAGGCTCAAGAATATCACCAGGTAATAGATCACAAAAAAATGCTAGTTTCCATATCCATTCTGTGTCTTCCATCACATCAAATGACTCATTAAAGAGACCTACTTTAGTTAAAGCATTTTTTTTAACAGTAAGCCCATCTATAGAAAACAGTCCACAATAGCCTCTAATTAATTGAACAAACAATTCTTTAGGATCTATATATTGAGTGACCGTAGTAAGCTTGAGCTCATCCTGCTCTGCAGCAGTTATCTCCCTATAAAATACGGAACCAATGGCGTTATAAACTCCATCACATTTTGAATTATTTTTAAATACAAGTTCATCCTTTTCAAATCTATGAGGCAAATAAAAATCATCAGCATCTAAGAATGAGATGTAAGGACATGTAGCATTTACAATTCCTAAATTTCTTGTTGCAGATCTTCCTTTGTTAACACCATTAGGATGTTCTAATATTTTTAATTTATCGCTATCAATGTTTAATAATATCTCTTTAGTCTTATCTGTACTGCCATCATTAATGACTAACACCTCGCAAACCTGCGCAAGCACCACTGCAGACTGAACCGCTTTATCAATAAAACGCTCTGCATTATAAACAGGTATGATAACTGATATCTTCATTGGGTAATTAAGGTTTAACAACTTGATCTAACTCTTTTATAGTGATCGTTTTGTTCTAAGAATAAAAGCAAGAAAACTGATACAACGATTTAATAATTTTAGTAAAAATTTATTAGTTATTAGGAATTTTAATTGAGGATTTAAAAGATTAAAAATTCTTTCATTTTTTTTATTTATTGCTAGCAATTCATTGAAATGAGTTTTATAGAGATCATAATGCTCTAGAAGTACTTTTTTAAGTTCGGCTTTGTGATTTTCAACATGAGCTGCTGCTGTAGAAATACCGCCTCGATAAAAATTAGAAACAACTAGGTCTATTTTTTTATAGGATACATTTCCAATGGAGATTACTTTTAAGAAAAATGCCCAATCAGAGACTATGTTTAAGTCGGTACGGTACTTACCGTATAAATCAAAAAGTTCTCTTTTAATAAAAGTAGCTGGATGTCCTAGAGAAGAATTTTGAAAAAAATTAAAATCAAGCTTGTTAGGATATTCAAGGATGTAATTAGATTTTTCTTCATCTATAATAAACAAATTACCATAAATTAATTCAGTACTCCTATCTAGATGAGGTAGCACCTTACTAATAATATCGTTCCTGAATAAAGTGTCCCCACTGTTAAGAAACAGCAAATAATCACTTGAAGCATGAGCAATTCCTTTATTCATCGCATCATAAATGCCTTGATCAGGTTCACTTACCCAATAACTGTAATTTTCTTGAGTTTTTTCTATGAGTGCTGCACTACCATCACTGCTATTCCCATCAATGATAATGTGTTCAAAATCAAGAGACGTTTGTTCTTGAACACTTTTTAAAGTGCGTTCAAGACCGTTTACGTCATTGTAATTAATGGTTATGATGGAGATTTTCTTCAAAATCAAGTTTAATTAAGTTATTTCTAAAATTTCTTTAAATCTTCCGATATACTTCTTGGCTTGCACGTTCTGGTCATATTTCTTTACCGCTTGTTCTCTTATTTGTTCTCTAGAAAACTCTACACCATTATCTAAAAAATATTCAATAGTATTTTTTAAAGAATCTACACTCAATTCATCAGTCAATAACCCATTCTTTTTATGTTCAATCATATCCGGAATACCACCTGTGGGAAAACCGATTACTGGCGTACCACAAATTAAAGATTCCAGCACTGTATTAGGTAAGTTATCCATAAGTGAAGGGATAACAAAAACATCTGCTAATGAATAAATTAAACTAATTATTCTTTCGTCTTTAATTTCGCCTAAATGTTTGACATCAACAGAAGATTCTAGTTTTGGTTCACCTTTACCAATTGAACATAACAGCACTTCATCATTATCCAATCTTTCCAGTGCTCGCTTTAAATAAACATATCCTTTTCTACTATTAGAAATAGAATCTGCGACAAATAATATTACTTTTTTGTTTAATGGTATTTCAAATAGATCTCGCGAAAAACTAACATTACGATTTTTAAAAATCTGACTATCCATACCATATGGAATAAGTCTTATGTCTCTGTTTTTGAATAATAAACTAGCAGCAGCTTCGTCTTGCAACCATTTTGAAGGAGCTACAATTGATAAATCATTAGAGTGACACAAAGCGTTTAATTTAATTTTTAAATTGTTTTCAGTATACTTTTTTTCAATTATTGAAACATTTCTCTTTAAAGGTTTCCCTTGAGCATTAATACCATATTCCATCTCAACATAATGTTCACCTCCTGTAAAAGGATTCATATCATGTAAAGTCCAAACTACTGGTTTTTTATTTTTTTTAAAAAAAGATTCGTAATCTAGAAAATCCGCGACCCAATGTAAATTTATAATATCTGCATCTTGGTATAGCTTAGATGTTGTTATGTCAAAATCAGAAAATGGAAAACTGAAAAACTCTAAGTTATTTTCTCTTTGTTTTAGGAAGTTTTGTTCCTCAGTTAGTTTAGGTTTAAGAAATTCAAAATTGAATTTCTTAGCGATTTTTATTTTTATTTTATTTAAAAGTTTAAAAAACGTGCTGCTTTTCATCTTTTGAATAATAAATGGATGAGAATTCCTGACATCCTTTGCCTTATGAAGCAGAAGAAGATTAGAATTCACTCCTTGTTTTAAAAGACCATTATGCAATCTTATGCAAGAGTTTGCAGCACCACCACGATCATATGTATTAATTAATAGGATATTCATTTTTTTCTAGCTTCAATAAATAGAGAATCAGGCTTTCTTGTTTCACCATTTTTAATATCCAAATTATAATCTTGCCAATCTAAAATATCACTTGTAAAAGCATCTACTTTTTTAACCTCAACAAACCCCAGTTCTTTTAACAAAATGCTTAGAGAAAAATGATCATACATCCACTGATGAACTTCCCCACCTAATCTAAGTCGACCAACTTGCTGAACCCTTTTTTCCTCATTCGACAATGGTTTTAATTGTAGAATTTTGATTTTATTTTTAAGTTTTCTTATTAATTTAATGAAATATCTTTTCGGTGAAGATTTTTTTTTCAAAATAGACATACTA
>JALZUY010000252.1 GCA_023301395.1 Nonlabens sp. | reverse complement strand
CGTGTGCTCTTCCGATCTGTGTGAACACGCAATACATCTATATCACTACATAGTTTACTGGGCTCAAAAAAATCTGTCTGATTTGCGGTTCCTTCTAATAAAAGTTGCTGTGGTAATAGCTCATATTTTACCATAGGAAAACGATGACCATCTGGTAACGAATGTTTGTAAATAGGATGAAAGGCAATAGGGAAATTCAAGAAACCGACATTATTTATAATACCTCAAATTTAAGCACAAGATGGTTACCATATTCTTTATAATTTTTAAACTATTGTATAGGTGTTAGGTATTAAATTTGCGCAAAAATTAATCAAATCAAGTCAGTTCTTAGTATCATATTATTAACGCTATTCAGCTTGCGACCTGTTTATCAAGTAGGCTGCTATGCTTACTATGAGATGAATATTGATATGATTATTGAGCAGTATTGTAAAAATACGGATAGACCAGAGCTTAATTGCGATGGAAAGTGTTATCTAGCTAAAACGCTTAAAATGCAACAAGCTCAATCCAGAACGGATTCTAAAGAGCAAGCGATTTCAATGTTGATCGAAGCTTTTTGTCCGTTATATTATCAAGATGTGGTTTTGTATATCGTTCCATCTTATGAAGTTATTGTTAAGAGAGGAAATAAGCCCTATTCATATATATTAAAAATAGGATTTCAGGACGTTACAAAGCCGCCACCACGAGTTTATAATACATAAGCGCTTATTCTCTATCGCTTTAATGCGATAACATTACTTATTTATTAAGACCATACTATGGTCACAAAACTCAATACATTGAAAAAAATACAATTAATTATAGCATTATGTGCAAGTACCTTAATGCTTGCTCAAGATAATAACACTACCTCTTATACAACGAACAGACCAGATGGGCATGCACCTATCTCAGTCATGGGAGATCATACTCATAATAAAGGAGAATGGATGGTGTCTTATCGTTTTTCTACGACTACCATGGAAGATTTGCGTCGCGCAAATGATGACGTTACTAATGAATCAGTTTTATTGCCTAATGGTGGAGATTATATGGTAACGCCTACTGAGATGCCTATGAATATGCATATGATAGGAGCTATGTATGCGCCTACTGATCGTTTAACACTTATGGCTATGGGAATGTATATGGACATGACCATGGACCATTTGACCGCTATGGGCGGAATGTTTACTACAGAATCTTCTGGTTTTGGAGATCTATCCGTATCTGCGATGTATAAATTTATAGATACAGATTCACATAAGTGGCATGCACAGATAGGTTTGTCCATACCTACCGGAACTATTGATAACAAAGATGTAACACCTGCTAGTATGGGTAATGAGGTGATATTGCCTTACCCTATGCAAATAGGCAGTGGTACTTATGATGCCATTACTGCTGTTACTTACTTAGGTCAGTCAGATTCTTTTTCTTGGGGTTCTCAATTAAGAGGTGTTTTCCGTTCAAGTAAAAATGATAATGATTATAGACTAGGGAATCAACTAGGATGGAACAACTGGATTGCATATCGTGCAACTAACTGGTTGAGTGTTTCTGGTAGGTTGCAAGGACTTATACAAGGCGGTATTAGAGGAACTAATCCTGATTTAAATCCTGCAATGGTTATTACTGCAGATACTTCAAACTCTGGTTATGACGCATTAAATGCTGGTTTTGGATTTAATATTTCTGCGCCAGAATTATTAAAAGGTACTCGTTTGGGATTTGAATATGCCTTACCTTTACAACAGAATCTAAATGGTGTACAACTTAAGAATCAAGATGTTATCACTTTAGGCTTACAATATTCTTTTTAAACAAGTAAAAGATGAAATCACTTTGGACATTAGTATTATTAGTTCTTTTAGTTTCTTGTAATGAAGAACTACAAGAACAAAAAGTCGCTTTTGAAAATTTAAAACAAGAATCCATGGAAGCGCATGATGTGATTATGCCTAAAATGGGAGATTTAATGGACTTGAGTAATCAATTGAGTGCAAAAATGGATTCCACAAATGCTGATGTTATGATGTCAAAAAAAGGCGAACTTCAAAAAGCGCACGATGATATGATGACCTGGATGCATGACTATTCTGAGAAGTTTCCTTATGAATTTCAACTTCCTACAGATCCTGAGGTAATGCAACAACAATTGAATATTCTTCAAGAAGAATATGATGAAATAGAAGAGCTTAAAGTAAGAACTTTAAAGGTCATCGATGAGGCTGAAGATTTGTTGAAGTAAAATTTTAAACCCTTCATATAAAACCCCAAAACTTTTAAAAGCTTTGGGGTTTTTGTTATTTATAGTTTTTGTTTAATATATGTATGGCCGAGTGTAGTCGTGACCTATTTTTAATCTTAGGTAGGGTTTCCTATGACCTTTATTATTACAAAGGTTAAATGGTTTGAAGTGTTATTCCATTATCCCATCAATCACTTTCCGTAAATAAGAAACGCATTTTTTCAACGCCTCATTATTACGTTCTAGTTTACTCATCATTATGGCGCCTTCTAGTGTAGCGATAAAAACATAAGTGAGTTCATCAGAATCGGTAGTTTTTTTGAGTTGACCTTTTTTAATGCCGTTGTCAAATATTCTTTTGATGGTCGTTTTAAAAGTCACTAACATTCCAAAAGATTGTTGTCTTAAACCAGCGTCTAGATCATCACTTTCACAAGCACTATTCATTAAAGGACAACCACCAGAATATGGCGGATTCTCCAAATAATTTTCAAAAAAACTGAAAACGACCTCTAGTTTGGATTGAGAACCTACGGCTGCTTTAATGTCTGTATTAAGAATATCAAACATTTGTTTACTCAAACTGCGCAGTGCTTGTTGCTCTAGATCTTCTTTATTTTTAAAGTGCTTGTAAATGGCTCCTTTAGTAAAACCAGTTGCTGTAGTAATATCACTGAGTGATGTTGCTTTATAACCTCTAGAGTTAAAAAGATCAGCACTGTGTTTAATAATAACCTCTTTAGTTAACTGTGGATTTCTCATAAAAACAAAGATACCACTTGGTATTTTGTTTTTATGAGTATGTCAAAGTCAGATTTTCACAGAGTTATGAACTACTTACAGATTAGATGAATATGAGGTTTAATTATCTAATAAGTAATCTTGTTTCAGATTACTTATATAAAATCAATAAATTTTCACGAGAACATTCATCCTAGATATTATCTTGCCATCATGAACAAAATGACTTACTATTTTCAACCTACAAATAAGCCCGTTGTATTGCTTTTACATGGCTTTTTAGGTAGTAAAAGTCAATGGGATTCTATGGTTCCAATGCTGGAAAGTCAATTTGATATTTTATATGTAGAACTACCTGGTCATGGAGAATCTCCATCAATTGAAGAGTATTCTATAGTAGATTTATCTTTGGAAATTTCACAATACTTGGAACAAAATGTTATTGAAAAAGTTCATTTTGTAGGTCATAGCATGGGCGGTTATGTAGGAGCAGCTTTTGCGAAAGCGTATCCCAAACAACTTCATTCTTTAAATTTAATAAATAGTATTGCTAGTGCTGATTTGCCAGCTCGTAAACAAATGCGTAATCGCGCAATCCAACTTATAGATAGATTTCAAAATGCCTATGTTTCTATGGCAATTAATAATCTGTTTACTAAGAAGGAACATGAAACACATGCAGTCATCATTGAAATTATGAAAGAGTTAGGGAAATCGATGACCTTAGAAAGTGTACTTGCGGCGTTGAGAGCGATGCGAGATAGACCATCGCAAGAACTAGTCGTTGATTTTCCCGTCCAATATTTATATGGAAACCGAGATACTGTTATTGATAAATCGCTCATTGAAAAGGAGCTGAGTCATCTTGACTTTGAAGGTGAAGAACTCGATGGTGGACATATGTTATTGCTTACTCACTCAATAGAAGTATTAAAAAAACTGTATTTCATCGAATAATAAAGACTATTTATCGATAAAATTTAAAACTTAATTTACATTAGCTATCGTTAAATCGATATAAATCAAGTTTGTATCCAATCACAGGCTCAATGTCAAATAATTTTTCCCCTATCAAAGCCGCTGCAATTTGTAGTTTTACTGGCCATAATTTAAAAGTCACTCACCAAGTTAATGAACGCGTTCAAGAAATGTGTTGCACAAAATGCGGTAAACAAATGACTACTAACATTTATGGAAAATTGGTTCCATTAAGTGATCAATACTCACGTATAAATCGCGCTCTTAATCAACTTGCGATAAAAAAGAACCGTAGAGAATTAAGTCTTTAGTCTTTAAAACTATTCCATCCCATTGCTTTAATAGCAACTTGTTCTCCAGAACGAGTAATTAGGTGAATCCCTTCATTTTGAGGAACTGCATGACCTATAATAGTTAAACTAGGATTTGCTTTTATCTTAGGGAAATCTTCTTGTTTTACTGTAAATAATATTTCATAATCCTCGCCACCGCTTAGAGCGATTGTAGTGCTATCAAGATTGAATTCTTCACAAGCTGTGATTACCGTTGGATCTAGTGGAATTTTTTCTTCATAGAGTTTCATTCCTATTTCAGAATGCTTGCATAAATGAATAATCTCAGAGCTTAAGCCGTCTGATAAATCAATCATACTGGTAGGCTTAACCTCTAGATCTGTAAGTAATTTTGAGAGATCCTTGCGAGCCTCGGGCTTTAGTTGTCTTTCTAGTAAATAACTGTAGGCTTCAATATCGGGTTGACTGCCTGGATTTGCTTTATAAACTGCTTTTTCACGTTCTAGGATTTGTAATCCCATGTAAGCAGCTCCTACATCTCCAGTTACAACAAGTAAATCTCCATCACCAGCACCTGATCTGTAAACAATATCTTCAGCTTTTTGTTCACCTATCGCAGTTATTGAAATTACTAAACCTGTTTGAGAAGCTGTAGTATCTCCACCTATTAAATCAACGTTGTAGATTTTACAAGCTAGTTTAATACCATCATATAATTCCTCAACAGCCTCAACAGGGAAACGATTAGATATAGCAATTGAAACTGTAATTTGAGTCGCAACAGCATTCATAGCATAAATATCAGATAAATTAACCATCACCGCTTTATAACCTAGATGTTTCAACGGCACATAACTCAGGTCAAAGTGAATTCCTTCCACGAGCATATCTGTAGTTACCACAGTAGATCCATCATGTTTAATAACGGCCGCATCATCGCCTATTCCTTTATTTGTAGAATCTTGAGTCAATTCCACATTATTTGTGATGTGCTCAATTAGGCCAAACTCGCCTAGGTTTTCAATTGATGTGCGTTGTTGATTTTTATCTTCTATCATGCTGCAAAATTACAATGATTTCCCATTGTAAGCTATTGTAAATGCTAGGTTTATCGTTTTAATCTTTAAAGAATTGTTAAACTATAGAGAATGTGCATGCAATCATGCGTTTTATAAATTGATTACAGTTATGTTCAAAAATCGCTGTTGTATATTTGTAGCTATTATAAATAAGGAATTTAAGCATATGATAAATGTATCAGATACGGCCAAAACAAAGCTCGCTGTTTTAATGAGTGAGGAAGGTTTTGCCATAGGTGACGATTATGTGCGTGTAGGCGTGAAAAGTGGTGGATGCAGTGGATTATCTTATGACCTCACTTTTGATAAATCGACTACAGGCACAGATAAAGTTTTTGAAGCAAACGATGTGCGCATCGTTGTAGATAAAAAGAGCTTTTTATATCTCGTTGGGACTACGCTAGAATTTAGCGGTGGATTGAATGGAAAAGGATTTGTGTTTAATAATCCAAACGCGCAGAGGACTTGTGGATGTGGAGAAAGCTTTTCTCTATAAACTGAGTAATTGTTATTACGCTTTCGCGAAAGCGGATTTAAAAGAAAATTATGTCTAAGTATACAGAAGAAGAATTAGAAAAAGAACTCGAGAATAAGGAGTACGAGTATGGATTCTATACAGATATTGAATCAGATACTATTCCGATAGGGTTGAATGAAGATGTGATACGTATCATCTCTGCAAAGAAGAATGAGCCACAATGGATGCTAGACTGGAGACTGGAAGCTTACCGTATTTTCATAGAAATGGAAGAGCCAGACTGGGCAAATGTGAATTATGAAAAACCAGACTTACAGGCCATTTCATATTACAGTGCGCCTAACTCTAAACCTAAATATGATAGTCTTGATGAGGTGGATCCAGAATTACTAGAAACTTTTAAAAAGCTAGGAATCTCTATTGATGAGCAAAAGAAACTTACTGGAGTTGCAATGGATATTGTTATTGATTCAGTATCAGTAGCGACTACTTTTAAGAAAACACTAGGCGAGAAAGGAATTATTTTCTGTCCTATTTCTGAGGCGATTCAAGAACATCCAGAATTAGTAAAAAAATATCTAGGAACTATAATACCGCAAAAAGATAATTACTATGCAGCATTAAACAGCGCTGTATTCTCTGATGGGTCTTTTTGTTACATTCCTAAAGGAGTAAGATGTCCTATGGAGCTTTCTACATATTTCCGTATTAATGAAGGTGGAACAGGACAGTTTGAAAGAACACTTGTAATTGCAGACGAAGGAAGTTACGTATCATATCTAGAAGGTTGTACAGCGCCTAGTCGCGATGAGAATCAATTGCACGCAGCTTGTGTAGAGTTAATCGCACTTGATGATGCAGAGATTAAATATTCTACGGTACAAAACTGGTATCCTGGAAATGCCGAAGGTAAAGGTGGTGTTTTCAACTTTGTGACTAAACGTGGATTGTGTGAGAAAAACGCAAAAATCTCTTGGACTCAAGTAGAAACTGGTAGTGCGGTGACATGGAAATATCCTAGTTGTATATTAAAAGGAGATAACTCAGTAGGTGAATTTTATTCAATTGCGGTAACTAATAATTACCAGCAAGCTGATACTGGAACTAAAATGATTCATTTAGGAAAGAACACTAAATCGACGATCATTTCAAAAGGAATAAGTGCTGGAAAGTCACAAAATTCTTATCGCGGTCTTGTGAAAATTAATCCACGCGCGACTAACGCTCGTAACTTCTCCCAGTGTGATAGTTTATTAATGGGTAATGAATGTGGAGCACACACATTCCCATATATTGAGAATAGTAACAGTACATCAAAAGTAGAACACGAGGCAACGACTAGTAAGATTGGTGAAGATCAAATTTTCTATTGTAACCAGCGTGGTATTGATACAGAGAAAGCTATTGCATTAATTGTAAATGGATTCTCAAAAGAAGTATTGAACAAACTACCTATGGAGTTTGCCGTAGAAGCTCAAAAATTACTTGAAATAAGCCTTGAAGGATCAGTAGGATAAACCAATTCAAAACTATTTACTTATGAAACGTTTCCTAGTTTTATGTTTGATTGCAATGGTAAGTATTGCATGTAAAGATCAAGAAAAATCAACAAATGTTGTTGTTGAAGTTAACGCTGCAACGTCAATTATAGAAGATGAAAACACCTTTAAAGGAGAATTTGTCTATCTAGAAGACGCTGCGGTTCTTACTACAAAAAATGAAATCTATGCAGTACGCATAGATTCAAAAATGGAAGAATTAAATGCTCTAGCTGTTCCACTTAAGAAAACGCAATTTGATATGGTTAATGTAATCGTAAAAGGTGAATTAGTGCCTAATCCATTGAAACAGGAAACTGGTGAAGGATGGGATCAGATGATGATTATAAATGAAATACTAGAAGTAACTCCAGCAACTAGTGCTGCCGTAGTTGCACCTATAAAATAATACACATACAAGAAGTTAAATAACAGCTATGTTAAAGATAAAAAACTTGCAAGCCTCAATCGAGGATAAGGAAATTTTAAAAGGAATCAATCTAGAAGTAAATGCTGGAGAAGTTCATGCTATTATGGGACCTAACGGTTCTGGTAAATCTACTCTTGCAAACGTGATTGCAGGACGCGATGAGTATGAAATGACTGGTGGATCTATCGAGTTAGATGACCAAGATATCACTGAACTTGATCCTGAGGAGAGAGCGCATAAAGGTGTGTTTCTATCTTTTCAATATCCTATTGAAATCCCTGGAGTATCAGTAACTAACTTCATGAAAACGGCTATCAATGAGACGCGTAAGGCTCAAGGTAAAGAAGTTATGAAGGCTGGAGATATGTTAAAGATGATTCGTGAGAAGTCTGAGATGCTAGAAATAGATCGCAAGTTCTTATCGCGCTCTTTAAATGAAGGATTTTCTGGTGGAGAAAAGAAACGTAACGAGATTTTTCAAATGGCCATGTTAGAGCCTAAACTCGCTATACTAGATGAGACAGATTCTGGTCTTGATATTGATGCTTTACGTATCGTTGCAAATGGTGTAAATAAACTACGTAGTAAGGATAACGCGACTATCGTGATTACTCATTACCAGCGTTTATTAGATTACATCGTGCCTGATTTTGTTCACGTACTTTATAAAGGACGTATCGTAAAATCTGGTGGTAAAGAACTAGCTCTAGAATTAGAGAAGCGTGGTTATGACTGGATTAAGGAAGAAGTAGAGGCTTAGTTTTCTACTTTCAATTCTAGTAGTAATTAGAGTATCTTTTTTCATTACGCTTTCTTTTATTTCGCTTTCGCGAAAGCAAACTTTTAAACAAGTTTATACTGAGTTAACCGAAGTACAGAAGCGTGAAAACAACAACACATGAGTTTTAAAGACACAATATTATCTTCTTTCATCGCCTTAGAAAATCAGGTGGATACAGAAACATATGCTCACGGCGTGCGTAACGAAGCACTGGCGACATTTGAAAAAATGGGCATACCGCAACGCAATGAAGAGGCTTATAAATACACATCACTTAAATCTGTTTTTAATAAAGATTACAGCCTTTTCCCAAAGGAAGAAGTTGCTATCGCATATGCAGATATTAAGAAATACTTGATTCATCAAATAGATGCGTACCGAGTGATTTTTATAGATGGAGTGTACAGCTCGCATTTATCAGAGACTACTCACGATAAATTTGACGTTTGTTTAATGTCTAGCGCATTGAATAATCCTAAGTACAGTCCAGTAATTGAGAGTTACTATAATAAACTGACGCCACAGGATGGTTTAACGTCACTCAATACAGCATTTGCTAGAGAAGGCGTTTATATCCATTTACCTAAAAATGTAGCGGTAGAGAAGCCTATCGAGATTGTATTTTTCTCTACAGGAAATGAAAGTACGTTAATGACGCAGCCACGTAATCTAGTGGTCGTAGGAGAGAATTCTCATGTGCAAATCATAGAACGTCACCAGAGTTTAAGTGAGAACGCAGTCCTCACTAATAGTGTGACTGAGATTTATGCAAACAAACGTGCGATGGTGGATTACTATAAAATCCAAAACGACCATTTAAAGGCGACTTTAATAGATCACACCAGCGTAGAACAGAAGTCTGATAGTGAAGTGAGATTGCATACGTTCTCTTTTGGTGGAGCGTTGACAAGAAATAATTTGAACTTTTACCAGCGCGGTCAGCACTGTAATTCTATTCTTAATGGTGTAACTATTATAGAAGGAAAGCAGCATGTAGATCACTCTACACTAGTTCATCACACGGCAGAGAATTGTGAGAGCTACCAGCAATACAAGCAAATCTTTGACGATAAGGCCGTAGGAGTTTTTAACGGTAAAGTTCTCGTAGATAGAGTAGCACAGAAAATTAACGCCTTCCAGCAAAACAATAACATTCTAGTAAGTGATAAAGCAACTATAAATGCAAAACCACAACTAGAGATTTTTGCAGACGATGTAAGATGTTCCCACGGTTGTACCATAGGACAACTGGATGAAGATGCGTTGTTCTACATGCAAGCTCGTGGAATCCCTAAAAAAGAAGCACGTGCGTTGTTGATGTTTGCATTTGCAAACAGCGTACTAGAAAGCGTAAAAATTCCAGAGATTAAATCTAGGATTACCAAGCTTATTGCAATGAAGTTAGGTGTAGAGATTGGGTTTGATTTGTAGAGAGTAATTAGAGTCACATATCGATAGCAACTATGTGTTATTATGCTAGAAAAACAATAACCTTAAAATTATTATTGAAATAAAATCAAAGAATTGTAAGAAATTGTATTTTTTTATGCACAATTTAAGGGTGTTATAATTCTTAGTTGTATGACTTTTTTTACTAGAATCTATTAATTTGCTTTTTCAACCATTCAATTTGATCATCTTTTTCTTTTAATCTAGCTTCATATTGTGCAATAAGCTTTTCAGGTAATTGATTAATAATTCCAATACTATTATCTTTAAATTCATTGTCCGACTGATAAAAGTTGACACCATTATTTTTTAAAATTTCTAACACATTAATATCAAGTAAATCACTTAAAATGGCAAGAGATTGAATACTAGGAGAAGTTTTTTCTTGTTCATAATTTGCATAAGTTTTTTGAGACACTTCTAATTTTAAAGCGACATCTTCTTGAGATAAACCCTTTAAATTTCTTGCTTTTTTTAATTCAGCACCTAACGTATAAGAGATTTATTGTAATAATTTACTCAAATTTAGTAATTTTTTACCGTTTAATCTTAAAATATTTTGTGTAGCTTTATTTTCTACGTTTTTAACAGCGCTGGATGAATTGTAGTAAATTTATTATTAACTTTAATACATTATTATGAAAAACAAAATTTTAGGTTTAGTAGCTTTAAGTTTTATTGCAGTTTCATTTGTAAACGCAGAAAGTTCAAATTTATCAGAAGAAGATTTAGGTACTTGTGAAGACGCTTGTGTCGCGTATGCTGATCACATAGACATGAATGATGGTTATCATGACCATGATTTATCTAAGTGGAACGCTGATCGTAAAAAATGTGAGGCTAAATTATGTAATAGCGCAAGTATTTCTGCATCAATTTCCTCTGGTAACTAAAACTACAGTATAAATGAAAATAATATCAATATTTTTTTTCATTTTATATGCAATCCCTTTTTCTTATCCTAAACAACAGGATAAGAATGAGGGATATGTTATATATCATGCAAATTGGATAAAAAATAAAACTTATTCTCAAGAGTTTATTCAAAATTATCCAGAACAATATAAACGGAGTTTAAAAATAGATAGTCTTTTAACAAAAGCAGTATATTCAGTAAATTTTCAGGATTATAAATCTTTTGGCTCCACTCAATTTGTTGACTCAAATGACGATGAACTCCTAAGTTATGGAATAGCGCAAATGGATAACAATATGATGCACTCTTATGATCACCAAACAGGGAAAAATACAGCCCTGTTAAATTTTGGCGGTGAGTTAATAGCAATAACAAGGAACCATAAAAACGCATGGAATATTGATTATTCTAAAAGTAAAATTATAGATGGATATAAGTGCTATTACGCTGAATATAAAGGTGCTTCAACTAAACAAGTTAATGGATCTGAACCTATATATGCTTGGTTTACGCCAGATATACCAATGCCTTTTGGGCCAGTGGGTTATGGTGGGCTGCCTGGATTAATTATAGAACTGGTAGAAAACAATATAAGTATTACAGCAGTTCAAATCAATTTAGATAAGTTGAAAAGCGATGTTGTAATGATTGAAAAAGCTAAGACAATGATGACTGCCACGGAATTCTTACGAGATAAAGATGAAATGAGGAAGGCTGCAAAGCGATTAATGATTGCTCGTGATAAACAATAGATATATTATCATCTTGTCTAGATAAAAAACAGTTTGTGCAGAAGTTATTTTTTTTAGTATTAATATTTTCGACGTTTAGTCACGCACAAACTAAAATTGCCTCACAACTTCTAGATTCAAATAATGAACCAGTAATTCAAGCTATCGTTAAATGTTACGAACAAAATTCGACGGAAAATAAATTAATAGATATCGTTTTTTCATCTATTGATGGAATTTTTGAATTAAACCTTGAGACTTCTAAAAAATATTTGATAGAAATAAAAAGTCTTTACTACAAGGATATATATCTTACAATTTCCGAATCAAACTTACCAAACATAATAAAGCTAGAAAATGAAGAATCTAAGTTAGAAACGATAACAATAACTCATGATAAACCAAAGCTTGTAATTAAAAAGGATACAGTAACTTTTAATCTAAGTAATATAATTGACCCAAATGACAGGAAATTAAAAGATTTAATTGAAAAAATACCTGGGCTTATTCTTGATGAAAATGGTTCTATGTATTTCAGAGGTCAACTAATAACTCGATTATTGGTTGAAGGAGAAACATTTTTCGGAGGCGGCACCAAGATAGGGATTGATAATATACCTGCAGATGCGTTGGAGAAACTAGAGATTATTTCTAATTATTCAAAATCAAATATTTTAAAGGATAGCAGGAGATCCAATGAACAGGTTATTAATTTGGTTTTAAAAAATAAGAAAAAAGCAATAACATTTGGTGATTCTGAAGCTACCAGCGATTTCGATACTTTTTATAAACTGTATTCTTCATTTTTCAATTTTAAAATTAAAAATCAAACTAATTTAATATTGAACACCAACAATATAGGTTTAACTAGTCTAGGTTATAATGATTTTCGTGCCCTAAACAATGTGGACAGTAATTTGTTTCAATTTTCCCTAAACAATTATAATTCGTTAGATTCTGATCAAGAATTTAAAAAAATTGATGACCAATCTTACTTAGCCCAACTGCAGAGGAATGCAGAAAACTCAAATTGGGATCTATTAATTTCATATAATCATCATAAAACCTTGCTTGACGAAAATGCTGATTTAAGATTTTTGAATAATTCAGCTTTTGACATAACTCAAACCGAACAATTAATTTCTAAAAAGAATTTTGCTTTTAGAGGTTTAAATTTTTATCAATCAGATATAAAAGAGAGGATTTTTGCTTTGCTTTTTTCATCAGATCAGGCTAACATTTTTAATGATGTACTATCTAATTCAACCATAGGTTTGCGAAATTTTAATGCTTCAAGCAGTCAAAACAATTTTACAATAAATAGTATTTTGGAGCAGACTAATGTACTCAACTCTAAATCTAAATTGAATTATGGTATTCAGTTAAAATATGAAAGAAACAAACACGAATCACTTCAAAGTAGTGATGATATTTTTTTAGAAAGCCTTATTAATTGGAATAACGTTTCAACTTTCGAATTGTTAAACAAAAGTATAGAAAACAATTTTGAGTTAAATACTGGTTTTAACTGGTATTATAATGTTAATAAAAATCATAATATAGTCAATCTATTATTCAGTAAAGATTGTTAAATTAATGTTTTCAAAAATCTAATAAACAAAACGTACTTACTTATGAATGACGACTACTTACCTTCAAAAAGTTACATGGGACATGAATCCGGTAGCGATGGTTTTAGTTCATTTACCTTGGAAGGTCAATTCTTTTTTGCTTATTCAGAAGGCGGAACTTTAAGACTACGTAGTCAAGGTTATGCAACTGATAAATCAAGAGATAACGGAATTGCCTCTGCAAAAAAGAACATGGTAAATAAAGAGATGTTCAAGGCAGTAAAGCAGGCAAATGGAAAATGGGTATTGTCTTTAAAGGCGGCAAATCACCAAGAAATTGCTGTAAGTCCAGAAGTTGGATCAGAAGCTGAAGCGATGGCAATGATGCCAGGTAGCAAAGGCGCTTCTGGAGGAAAATCTATGGCAGCAGCACCATTGATGTCTTCTAAATCTTCCGGTGGCGGAGGAGGCGGTGGAAAGAGTGAGCAAGTGGATAAAGACGATGATTACTTAGCGGTAAAAGAATATGAAGGACACTCAAGATCTGCTGAACATCCAAACGTTGCTTTTTTCAAGCACAATAATGGACAATACTACTATGCAGTTTACAACAAAGATGGTAGTGTTAGATTGAGAAGTGAAGGATTTACGGACATGG
>JALZUY010000251.1 GCA_023301395.1 Nonlabens sp. | reverse complement strand
TTAAAAGGTTATACCACAGAGTTTGTTTATGAGATTATCAAAAAATAATAATTACTAATCATTGAATTATGAAACTTTTAAAAAATTTAATACTATTTGTTGTAGTCCTGTGCATGACCGTATCTTATGGACAAGATAAAGATGTGAAATTACCTAGCGAGTTTCCGTTTGGTGCTCCAGACAGTGAATCTAGAGGTGTTTTTGGTGAAGATGGCCGTGAAGAGGTGAATGATGTCTCAGGTATTACTCATTATACAAATGCTACTGCTGTTATGATTCCTAAGAATTATGTAGATGGAAATAAAGCCTATGGATATTCCTTAAGACAATCCTTGAGCATGCAGTTTGGTACAGATAACTTTGCCGACAATGTCAAGTTTCTAGATCAACCTACCGTTGCAAATTGTACTGGATTCCTAGTAGCTCCAGATATTATGGTAACGGCTGGACATTGTATTAATTCCATGGAAGAAGCAAATAAATGGTACTGGCTGTTTGATTACACTAGTGATATGCAATGGAATCTTGATGGAAATTATGTGACTATTAATCGTGATAATTTGTATGAGGTTTCTGAAATACTTGGTTCCAAATTAGAAGGTGAAGAAGACGATGAACTGGAAGATTATGCAGTAATGAAATTAGATCGCGTAGTAACTGATAGAAAACCATATCGTATAAGAAGTAGCGGTGACGCAAGTGCTTCTACAAACGTTTATACTATAGGTTCACCGACTGGATTACCACTTAAAATATCATTAGATAGTGAAGTATTAAATGAAGGTAACGACTACTGGTTTAAAACAAATATAGATGCATTTCCAGGGAACTCAGGTGGTCCTGTTTTTGATCCAAATGGATATATTGAAGGGATTTTAGTGCGTGGTGCTGTGGAATATGCAAACGGTAGATATACCGGAGATTATAAGTATAATCAAGAGTGTGACTGTATTCAAACGGTAACGTTTGCAATGGCTGGTTTAACAGCTGGCTGTCAAATCCATAAGATTAATTCGATCCCTTATTACTTAATCAAACGTATTATTTATGATAATCTTGAACGTGCGATACGCAGGTCTGATAATGATGAATATGACCGATGGGCAGTTTATGAATGGATTCTACATGATTCTTATACTATGGAACGAGGTGCTTTTGAAAGTCTAGCAATGGATTATGATAACAACTATGCACTTAATAAACTCATTACTGTAAACACAGAGCGTTATGAATCTGCTTTTGGTCGTACTATTTTGGAATACGCGCTATCCAATGGAACATCTGATTTAAGAGAAAATGCACTAGATAATTTAGATATAGACGCTACAGATCCATATGGCCGTACCTTACTTGAACAATACACCATTGATAATAATGTAAACCTTGTTCAATTACTTTTTGAATATGGAGCTAATCCTAAGGTAACTGACAGCGATGGTAATAACTTATTACAAATTGCAGTGACTAACGATTCTTATAGTTTAATTGATTACTATATCGAGTCAGGTAATGTAGACTTAGAAGGTTTAAACAATGATAACCGAACCTTATTACAAGTAAATGTATTAGATAATAACCTTGAAATGGTTAAATCTCTTATTAACAATGGAGCCAATAAATATGTGACCGATTCTAGAAACAACACTTTACTCCACTATGCCGCAAAATATGGATCTGAAGAATTAGTAAATTACCTTTTAAAAGAAGGCTTAAAGGCTGATAAAAAAAATAAAGACAATAGATTACCCGAAAAAATTGCAAAAAGAGCCAACCGAAAGGAAATGGCGAAATTATTGAAGAAAGCAAAGAAACGTAGCTAAGGAAATAAACTTTATCAAAAAGCCATCTATGATTGTAGATGGCTTTTTTGATAATTGAAAATTCACTATTTTAATTAAATACTTCTACCACACCTTAATCCCACTCAACTCATTAATCTCTCTTATATCGAGTTGTTGTTTGTCATTAGTATAATCTAGAATGCGCTGGCGTAGTTGTTTTATAAAATCGTCTGATAGGTTGAGTGGTTTTGAATAGTCAGCCTCATTAGCATAGTCTTGACCTAGTTGTTCTTGTAAATACGAAATATAAGCGGTTGTAAAAGCTCCATTACTTAACTTCTCTGACTCATAAGCAACGTCTTGTCCCGACGAAGCAGAGATCACCGTAACACCACTTACTGATGTAAAATTATCAAACAAGGTGCTGACTACTTGAGAAACCGTTGTGGTATCGCCTTTATTACTGGTTGTAGCCGCTACTCCACCACGTTTTTTAATGCCATCTTTATCTTCACTTGATTCTTCTATAATTTCGTAATTATCCATGTCTAAGGTATTACCGCTATGACAAGTGTCCATAAGCAGTAACATCTTTGTCGACTGCGTATCATTAAGTCCTTGAATAATTTCATTAAAAGAAACGCCATTTTCTTGAACCTTATCGAAGTCCATATCATTAGGAGCATAGTAATAATTGAGTTCTTCATCTAATACTCCATGACCAGCGATAAATACAACAACCTGATCTTGTGGTCTTACTTTATCTTGAAGAGAGTTTAATTCTTTTAAAATGTTCTTTTTACTCGCATTTTCATTAAGTAGATATGTTACCTGCGTATTTTTAAAGGAAGCAGCAGTAGCACTTCTATTCTTGACTAAATCTTTAATAGATTTTGTTAGAATTTGTCGGTCGGTTGCAGAGCTTTTTGTTCTATTCAAGTATAAAGGTCCTTCATCACCTATTACTAGTTGTAGCTTACCATAGTCTAACGACAAATCCCATTTATTTTCATCTAACTCATTAAGCTTCTCATCATAAGTAATGATACTGGTAAAGCGTTCCATTTCTTCAAATCGATCTATACTTCTATAAATGACAGGTTGATCATCTCCTTTGATATAAAATTGATCTAATGTCAAGTTTCCATCCATCTTACTTGTGGAAAGCAACTTAGGTTCTTTATCTCTCAAATCATAGAGGTAAAAATCATTTTCTCCAGCTTTAATTAATACGTAACGTCCATCATTTGATGCTGCTTTTAATGATGGATTATAAGTTTCTTTAAGTTCAAGAACACTAGTCTTTAAAACTTTTCTTTTACTTGTAGTGGTAATGGTTACTTGATCTATACTTCCTTCATTCCACTTACTTTCAGATACAAATTCAAGCCAACTGTTGTTTTCCAGATATCTAAATTGTTCAGAATTCATTACCTCATCCTTTACAGGTATTGTGTAAGCTGACACCTTATTACTCTTAAGGTTATAACGATACCATTCTTGATTACGATAAAACGTAAATTCTTTACCATCAGGATCAATTACGAATTTTGCTCCATAACCTAAATCATTAAAATCCTTATAATCGAGTTCCTCACGTTCACCAGATTCAAAATTATGTAGGTAGGCTTTTTTATAGGCCAACTCTATCCACAAGCTTCCCGTGTAACTGGCAGGAATAAAACTAGAGATCCCAAACATATTCTCTTCATAATAAACAGCTTCAACACCTATAGAACTACCATCACTTCTTGTCACAAACAATGGATCACCATAATACTCATTTTGATAATCTCTAACTTCCTTTTCACTTAGATTACCATAAAGTTGAGCAATATCTAGTGCATCTTTTGCTGCAAATGTCAAGTTGTATTTGCTCTGTTGGTAGTTTGAAACACCTACTGCAAGTACATAAAGTTTAGGATTCAATGCCGCACCTTCATAGGTTACGTTTTGTGATATTAGAACTTTACCTGATTTTGTCTTTAATTCAACGGTATTCTCTACCGCTGCTAATTCGATTTTAAACTGATATGTATTAGAACCTTTAGACTTTATTTTTGACTCCTGAACTTCTACTCCATTTAAATAAACAACGACTTCGTTTTTATCCAATTTTTTAGATTGAAAAGTAAATGTGTTTACTAAATCAGTTGTGGAATATGAAGTGCTATTATTCAGTTTAAAATCTGAAATCTGAAAATCGGAATCGTTGTCTCGTGAACTAAATGAATCTCGTATTTGTTCTGCTTTAGCAAGAGTTTTCGCGTAAGCGGCATCTACTGGACCTAACTTCTCTAAGATGAGTGATGGTTTATAATATTTAGTCTTCAAGCTATTTAGAGCTTGCTGCATGCCATTATCATAACCTATAACAAGATCATCTGCTTTAAAGTTTGCAATGTAATTACCTTTATCATCAATGAATAAATGAGAGTCATAATCAGGCTGAATGACCGTTAATTCCTTTTGTTTACTAGCTACATCAAATAACTCCACTAATCCAAGCTTATAACTCACTAATAACTTGGAGCCATCATTATTCAAACTTATGGACTTTGGCTCTGCAGATTTATCAATATCCAGTAGTTGATCAGCTACAATAACTCCCACAAAATTGAGAAGCGCGACTTGTGTTCCATTTTGGAAATCAGAATCTAGAACTCCTAAACAATCTCTTTCTTGAAAGTCATAATCAGTTCCTGAGATTACTAGTGAAATGTGTTTTAAGTAACATGCTCCATCTTTATAGGTATAATCCAGTGCTATTTCAAATTCATTGTTGTCGCTATAATTCAAATCCACTTTTGGTAAACCTTCAATTTGTTTCTCGGCAAGGACTTTCAAACTAGGTAATGCTCTTAGCTGGATCAAACTCTTATCATCAATTGTAAGTAAATGTTTTCCATCTCGTGAAAACTGAGCGCATTTATAAGCGCCTTTAATCATGTTACAATCACCTTCAATGCACCATTTTAAAGCTCCTGGATCTACATAACCGCCACCATGCTTATAGTTTCCTTTAGATAAAATGACTTGAGATGTGTTACCATGAAAAGAAACTATTGCTGTAAAACTATCTGTAACATCTTGAGCTAACTCTATTATTTTTTCAGTAGTGAAATTATAAGAGACGACTCTTTTTTCTCCTTTATAAGTTCCCAAAACGGCCATACTCGAACTCAACGGATCTATTTGTTCCTCCACAAAAGAATAATCATATAAATCCAGCTCGTGATTTCTTTTTAGATATTCCCTTGAAGTTAGTGGTGCATATTTATTCTGTAAAGTTCCTGCGGTAAACAGCTTTATTTCCTCTCTTTCATTTCCTGCTTTTCCTATAAAAATAAGATCTCCACTTGCTAGAAAAGTTCCTTCATAATCGCCAAACGCTGCGGTGCCATCGATATCTACTTTCTTAGCTTTAAGAATCTGATATCTAGTGATGGGTCTAATATTGGTCGATGTTGAATTATACAAGGAGAAAAAAGAAACCTCATTTGAATTACCATTCAAATAGGCATAACTGAAGGTTTTATCAGTTTTAAAATTCTCTATGGAATAAATTCCATTTTTCATGATTCCTCTTACGTATTCATTCTGGAAAGAATTAGTATCAGTTCCAAAGAAAAATTCCTTCTTACCATTCCTTATAACACTTTCTAGAATCAAACCAAATCCAGAATTACTATTTATTTTTTTGATTACTTCCTTTTCAAAATCGGCACTGTAGCGGTAGATGGATGTGGAACGAGTAGAAGTATCATTGACTATTACAAGTATACTACCAGCATCTTCATAGACTACTTTAAAACTGCTTGTTTGTACGGCTAATTCACTTAACTCTTCTCTATATAACTCTGTATTATCAATAGTTTTAACTACAAAATTCACAACACCAAATTGAGCCTCAACAAAAGCAACTTTATCGGCAGTTATAGAAACACTAGCAGTTACGGCAGGTCCTTTAGAAGATAATGTTGCAACCGATTCAAATGGATCACGTTTCATAATCACAAGTCCATGTTCATATCCTTTAGATATGGAAAAAGAAGCATAGTCATCTATATCATCACCCAATAATTTCCCGTTAAAAGCTTGGGAACTTATCTTTTGATTATTTGGTATATCATAAGCCATTAGAGAATCAGGCTTGACGCCATCCATGGTAGCATAAGCTTTATGAATAAGTAAACGGTTCTTATTAAGCAGTTGCATTTTATAAACCGCTACACCATCTGCTTTTTGAAAGGTGAATTTATATTTTTGAGAAGTACCGTCATAAACAATGATTTTCCCACTAGCATCACTAGAATAGATTTCGTCTCGTGCACTTACGTAAGTAACATCAGTAACATTTGAGTAATGAAAATCGACAAGTTGGACTCCATCAATAAAATTTGATGTATTCGTCTGCCCTTGACTCCACTGAAAAAGCAGTAAAGCTATACATACTGCCGTTCTCATTAATTCCCTAAGACCTTTTGAATTGTTGCACTACCTTGTTTAATCACTGAATCTTTATTATCAGATAGTATGCT
This sequence comes from Nonlabens sp., assembly GCA_023301395.1. GTDB lineage: Bacteria > Bacteroidota > Bacteroidia > Flavobacteriales > Flavobacteriaceae > Nonlabens. Next base: position 1,234 of record JALZUY010000251.1, on the reverse strand, counting down.
CGGTAATTTATTGATGTACTTACTCTTTCCACCTTCATATTCTCTCAATTGCACATTGATTTGAACCACTCCATAGTTTTCAAAATCTTCATTCTCTGCCGTGAAAGGAATATCATAGTACCATGGAGAAACAATAGGGTTCTCAATTTGATTCTCTACACCATATTTTAAATCACGTAGATCATACTCTTGCTCGATAAGAATTGCATGCATAGGAGTATGATCTACACTACGCCAGTGGCCTTCTATAGAGATTGATAATTGAGCATTCAAGTCCTCATCTTCATAGACTTTAGTTCTAGAGAAGAGTACTCGCAAATCATTAAAGCTTAATCGCGATACACCAGGATTCTCAGGATCTGATTCTATAGCAATACGTGCTTCAAAACTGAGTAGTTCATCCTTTTGGTCTGCAGTAGTTGCTGCGCGCATTACGTTTTTCATGGAAAACGCTGCATTAGAACCTCTAGATTGAGGTAACGCGCTTATATCTTTTTCAATCTCAGTAAGAAGTTCTTTTTCTTTCTCACTTTCTTCAACGGTAGCATATTTTTTAATAACGATTTCTTTGTATTCTTTATAAACCTCGCCGCCATCATTAGTATAGTAATCGTTGATAGAAAGTGATTGTGAGTAACTGGTCGTAAGGGATTTTGCGGTTTTCTCAGCAAGATAATCAGCTCCTATAAAAAGACCTTGCAAAGCAATTTCTGCCAGTCCACCACGAGAAGAAGCACGTTCCACCTCAACGACAAATTCCTCATTACTCTGTACATAAGATCGTTTATGAACACTGCAAGATGATAAAATCGTGAGACATAAGAGAATGGTGCAAATCGTAAATAAGTATTTCTTAATCATAGGAATCAAATTCAAAATTGAGTTAATATAGAGCAGTAGCATTCATAAATAATACCATGAATATACATTTTATAATAAATGTAATAATGGTTATTCATTCTAGCCATAGTCACTGTGGTAAATATAATAGGAGTCCTAAGTATAAACAATACCCTTTTTGGGGAATTTGCACAACCTATTTTAAAAACTGGGATTCCACAGCCAAGTAGGACAAACAATTTCAATTCCTATCTCCAATAGACTTACTGCTTCTCGTTCCAGGAACCTTTTAGAACAGCTCGTTATTTAATGCTTAAAAAATAGAAGCGCGTTCTGATTATGAAGTGAATCGATAATGCATAAAAAAATGTCTAAATAAATAGACCTATTATGG
>JALZUY010000250.1 GCA_023301395.1 Nonlabens sp. | reverse complement strand
TAGTGCTGAGGTGGCAAAAAGGCCACTAGACTGTTTATTATATCAGCTCGCTGGAGATCATTTACCAGTAAAAAGTCAATTGGACTCTTTAACGCTTGCGCGAAAATGGGGATTTAAAGCACCCAAAGAGTCAAAATTAGCTCTATCCATAGAAGAAGTATTTGAGTTTATCAATCATTGGGATATCGCAAGGAAAAATTTGCCTTATGAAACTGATGGAGTAGTGGTGAAAGTAAACTCCTTGCGCCAGCAAGAAGAGTTAGGTTTTACAGCAAAATCACCTAAATGGGCCATGGCATATAAGTTTGCTGCTGAGCAGGTTTCTACACGATTAGAAGAAATCACCTATCAAGTAGGAAGAACTGGAGCTATTACACCAGTGGCAAATCTAGAAGCGGTAGAAATATCTGGTACTACGGTAAGACGCGCCAGTCTTCATAATGCAGACCAAATAGAAAAATTAGACATAAGAGTAGGCGATGAAGTTTATGTAGAAAAAGGTGGAGAGATCATCCCTAAAATCATAGCTGTTGATTTATCAAAACGACCAGAGAATTCTGTTCCTACGGTATACGCAACCAACTGTCCAGAATGTGATACTTCATTAATACGTAATGAAGGCGACGCAAAGCATTACTGTCCTAATGATATGGGTTGCCCACCGCAGGTAAAAGGAAGGATAGAGCATTTTATCTCGCGCAAAGCAATGGATATAGATGGAATAGGAGCAGAGACCGTAGGGCAATTAGTTGAGGCTGGATTCATTCACAACTATGCAGACTTGTATGATTTAACTGTTGAGCAAGTATTACCTCTAGAACGTATGGCACAAAAAAGTGCCGAGAATATGGTAAATGGAATTGCGGCAAGTAAAAGCGTTCCTTTTGAACGGTTACTTTTTGGCCTTGGTATAAAATACGTAGGAGAAACAGTTGCAAAAAAGCTAGCTAAATTCTATAAAAATATGGATGCATTAATGGCTATGCCTGCCGGACCAGATAAAGAAAATCTAGATCTATTTGAAGACGTTTCTAGTCCAGTAGATAAGAAACTAGAAGAGTTAAGCGCTATTCCAGAAATAGGTGGTGTTATTGCACAATCTGTGGTAGAGTTTATAAATGATAAGCAACAACTAGTTATCGTAAGTCGATTGATAGAAAGCGGCTTGCAATTTGCATTGTCTGAAGAAGAATTAGAAGGTCAAACCGATAAGTTAATAGGTAAGAGTTTTGTGATTTCAGGAGTTTTTAAAATGTCTAGAAAAGATTTGAAAAAACACATTGAAGATAATGGTGGTAAGATAAGTAGTTCTTTATCTAGTAAAACGGATTATTTAGTTCGCGGTGAAAATATGGGGCCTTCAAAATTAGAAAAAGCAGAGAAACTTGAGATTACGATGATAAGCGAACAAGAGTTTCTAGCAATGATTTAAAATATGAAAAAGATAGTAGTAGTAGTAGTAGTACTGGTGTTATTGAGTTTTGCTTTCGCGAAAGCGCAGACCTATTCCTCACAAATCATTCCTAATGATACGATGCTACTCAATGGTTATATAGGTGAATACCCTATAACTATGTATATTGAAAGTGCAGGTTACTGCGAGTATGAGCAAGAGTTTACGGGCTGGTATAAATACAATAACAGCAAAGATTCTATTCCTATTTCTTTCTTCTATTCCTCATATCCTGAAGGAGATTCTTTTAAAATCTATGCTAAGTATGATGGAGATTTTGAAATGGAAGTAGATGCCGATTATGCCTGTCAAGTGATGGCTTATGATGAGGTTTTTGAAACGAGCGCTGAGAATGGGATTTTCAATGATTTAAAATGGCATAAAAAAGGTTCTAAAAAGGAATTAAAAACTTGGTTTGAAGGGAAGCCGCACGATCAGTTTTGGGAATTGGGCAATCAAAATGTTTATTTAACTAGAGATGACCAAATCATTTTAGATTTAGGCGCCTTAGAATTTTCTTATGCTTATGCGGTAGATGTTGTAGGTCAAAAGATAGTTGATGATGTGAATCATTTACTCATAGATATTTCTGTTCCATCAAAGCCAGGTGGTAATGGTCGTGGAATGTGTGGAGCTGGTGAGGAGATTTATATTCTATACATCAGATTAGATCAAGATGATAAATTGATTTATAGCGATTCTGCGCATGTGTATAGCTGCTTTCAAGAAATAGATGAGTCAGCTTTTGATTATGATGCATCTTTTCCTGAGAAGGGAATTAAAAGGATGAATTAATTTTTCACAAACGAAAAGGCGCTCCATTACAGAACGCCTTTTCTAACCAAACTAACAAACTTACTCCATTATTAATTCATTAATTCCACTGATACTTCAATAAGGTTATAACCACCTCTTTCTTCTCTGTGTTGTGTAACACCAGCTGCGCTGCTTATAAGACCTTTACCAAATTGTAAGTCATTTAAAGAAGTAACTCTTCTTACGTTAGTATTAGCATCATTTGCTACTGGGCTATTTCCTCTCATAGGCTGTCCATCACCTAGTCCTACAACTTCATCCACTTCAGTACCTGAGTCATAAAGGTAATTTTTGTTGATGTCAAATGTTGTTTTAGGTGTTCCATCTTCATTGAATAATTCAATCCCTGCTTGGTTATTAGAAATAAACCAATCATTTGATGAAACTAACATTGTTGCAAAATTTAAACGTTGACCTGGTGTAGCTACTATTTCAAAAGATATAGACTCGCCTGGTATTGTAGGTTCTGTACTGCGTAATGCGGTTACATTATTAAGTCCGTTTAAATAATTGTATGCGATTTCTGAATTTCCATCTTCTGCAAGCTCTTCAAGACCGTTTACTGCGTTTATAGGTTGGTCTTTAGTGAATAGTGGAGTTTGATTACCATCGTGCACATAAGCAACTGTAGGTGATAATACTGACCATGAAGATGATAATCTCAATGGCGCGCCTGCTGTTCCAGATTCTGTGAACCAGTCATATATAGCTGCTGGAGAACCATCTTCTGCAAGATCTTCAAGTCCATTACTTTTAAGTGGAGCATTTGCAATAAATAAGGCTTCATCTAAAGTGTGAACTACTAATATACCTGGAGTAATAAATCCTGGATTGTGAAGTGATTCTCTATTTGCTTTAGTAATAGTAAGAGTAAATTCTCTTGTGTTAGTGTCATAATCTAATCGAGCAGATAAATATTGTAAAATATTACGTCCTGTATTTCTAACTGTATTATCAGCATCTGCTGGACCTGAATTAGGCATTGCTTGATTAGGTGCTGAGATCGGA
>JALZUY010000249.1 GCA_023301395.1 Nonlabens sp. | reverse complement strand
TAGAGAATTCAGAAAAATAACTCAAGTAAATTTTGCTATAATCACAATAAATAATTTCCATATTGGTGATAAATAATCATTAAATAAAGACAACTCTTCTATATTTACGGCATCATTAATGAGATTAATTACAAAACACAAGCAACCTTTTTAATAATGTTCCGTCTTAGCCATATAAAACTATAACTATGAAAAAAATGATCCTAACAATTCTTGCTATTTGCACATTTAGTGTAGCCATGGCGCAAGATGAAGAATCAACAGATTCACAAGAGAGAATGGAACGATTCAATGATGTCAAGAAACACGAAGTAAGTCTGGACGTAGTTGCTGCGATAGGCGGCTTAGGAATCAATCCAAGATACGAATATGTACTAGGACGCTATAGCGGTGTAGGTGCAGATATCAACATCAATATTGACGATAACATAGGTGATAACATTGAAAAATTCAGTTTTACTCCTTATTACAGGCAATATTTCTTCTCAAAAGAAGATTTTGGAGCAAAAGGGTTTTATGGAGAAGGATTTGCAAAGCTCTATACTTTTGAAAGTGATGGAAGATTCTTCTTCTCTGGAGAAAGTCAAGATTTAAGGACCTTTACTGAAGTAGCCATAGGTGTAGGAATAGGATGGAAATGGGTAAGCCATAACGGTTTTTTAATCGATATAGGTTTCGGATTAGGTAGAAACCTAGGAGTAGCTAGTGATTCTAACAATGAATATGACCTTCCAGAAGTTACTGGTAGAGCTGGAGTAAATTTTGGTTGGAGATTCTAGAACAAATTAATATTGAATATAAAATGCGAGTTTAATACTCGCATTTTTTTTACCTTAGAATGTCATAATAATCTTATGATACCATCATCTAAATTTCAAAATCACCTTGTAGTAATTATTGGAATAGAAAACCACATTATGCCCGACTTACATCTAGAAACTACCATAAAAGCGCCAATAGAAATCGTATTTGATCTTGCGAGAAGTATTGATTTACATATGTTATCACTTGAACATACTAATGAGAAAGCTATTGCTGGTAGAATGACTGGATTAGTTGAGAAAGACGAAACAGTTACCTGGAGTGCAAAGCATTTAGGAATTACTCAAGAGCTCACAAGTCATATTACAGACGTTGAACCTCACCACTTTTTTGCAGACGAAATGGTACGTGGTGCTTTCCACTCTTTCAGACATGAACATCACTTTGAGACCCTTGAAAATGGAGATACATTCATGAAGGATAGTTTCTCCTATAAATCACCACTGGGCATTCTTGGAAAACTTGCTGATAAGCTATTCTTAGCTAATTATATGACGCGATTATTAGAACAACGCAATCTTACTTTAAAACAAGTAGCCCAAAATGGAAGATGGAAAGAGCTACCTGGTATGGAGAAGCATTTATAAGAGAATTACAGTTCTCGATTGCACTCGAATTGAAATCTCAACTCCAATCTAATAAAATATAAGTGAATAAAAAAGCCCCTGATTTCTCAAGGGCTTTTCAAATTTGAAGCGGTTGCTTCTTAATTTTCTTTAGGTGTAGCAGTAAGGTTTTTAGTTAACTCTGTAGAAATCGCTGATCTTTCAAAAGTTATCTTTCCAGCACCAGTTTCTATTTGAACGGTACCTTTATCTGCATTTACTTGAGTTACTTTACCGTGGATTCCACTGGACATAATAACCTTATCACCTACTTTAAGAGTTTCTGCAAACTCTTTTTCTTCTTTTCTGCGCTTGGCCTGTGGTCTTATGATGAGGAAATAAAATATCGCCGCCATAAGTACAATAGGTCCCCATTGCATTAATAATTCTTGATTCATTAATTATGCGTTAGGAGCAGCAGGCTTAGCCTTAGGAGTAACAAATCCTTTGATACGGATAGATTCTGTACCACTTTCAGTGTTTGCCTTAATTGTAACTGTTTTAGTCTGGTTGTTAGGCTTTCCATTTGTATTAAATTTTACAAGCATAGAACCTTCTTCACCTGGAGCGATAGGTTCCTTAGACCATGTAGGAACAGTACATCCACAAGATCCTTTTGCGTTTACCACGATAAGTGGCGCAGTTCCTGTATTTGTGAATTTATATTCATGCTCTACAACTGTACCTTCATCTACAGTACCAAAATCAAACTCTACTTGCTCAAAAGACATTGTTGGAAAATCTCCAGCAACTGACTCACGTGCAGCAGCAGCAGTTAAGTTTGCTTCATCAATAGTTGCAGCAGCTTTCTCGTTACAACCTGTAAGTGCCATTGTAGCTATTGCAGCTACCATTAAAACCAATTTTTTCATAGTAAATCTTATTATTATTATTTAAGAGTGAAGCAAATGTAACTAAAAGAAGTACTTACATCAAGTTGACACCGCATATATTAACAGTTTGTTATATTCCTGTAAGTCTATTTGAAGGATTTCACCTTGAATATCAATTTGCTAAACGATTAAGGCGTCATTACATCAAGCCTCTACCCGATTTATTGAGAATACCTTCTTTCTCAAATTCTTTTGCAAGGTTATCAAGGATACCGTTAATAAAGAAACTACTCTTAGGCGTTGAGTAATCCTTAGATATTTCAAGATACTCATTCAAACTCACTTTAACAGGAATACTATTGAATTTCAAGAATTCACATTGAGCCATCATAATTAATACGAGATCAATTTGAGCAATACGATCTTGTTCCCAATTAGGAGTTTTACCTTCAATGCGTTCCAAAAAGTCTTCTCTGTTTAATAAAGTTTTTCTAAAAAGGTCCATAGTAAACTTCACATCATCCTCATCCTTAATTAACTCTGGCAATTTCACTTCTTTACCAGGTTTTACTTTACGTAAAAACATAATTATTGAAGAATTTACTAAAGGATAATCATCTGTCCAAGTGATATTCTCATCTTCTAGGAAGTCAAGAATTTCATCACTAGGTGCAATAATATCAGTATAAATTTGGGTAAGGAACTTTAAATCGGCTTTTAAAGATTGATCAGGTTCACTCATGTAAATCACATAAGTTTTACTTTCAATAATCTGATTGTATAAATTCTCTACATAACGGGCATTTAAGTGCCACGGCTGTAGTTTACGCTTTTTAAGAGCATCTACAAGAACCTGACTTTCACGTAGTTTAGTCAGTATTTTATTATCAATAAAATTACGCGTAGGGTTAAGATCTGAGTCTGTTGCAAGGTGACGTTGTTGTCCTTTTACTACTCTGTCTTCTGCTAGTTTATGAATTTCAACAAGGAGTTGAACCATGTATAAAAACAACGTATATGTTTGTGTCATACTTCTATTTAAGAAGATTTCTAGCTCTTTCATTTCAAGATTTTCTTGTTTCTGAAAAGAAAAAACGGCTTGCATCACTTTGATACGTAGTTGTCGACGGGTAAGCATAAGAACGATCTTTAAGTATACGCTTTCGCAAAAGCGTAATTAAAATATTATAGCGGTCGTAACGACCTATTTTTAAAGCGCAAAGTTACTACTTTAAGAGTAACTTAAGCCTTGTTTTCCTGACGACGTGCATCAATACGCGCTTGAGCTATTTGCAATGCAGCGGTATGTGTGGTCACCCCATTTTGTTGAGCCTTATTCAAGATCTCAATAGTTGTAGTATAAATATTTTCTGTTTTTCGCATGATTTCTGTGCGGTCATAACCTTCAAGCTCTGCATAGACATTAATTATTCCACCAGCATTGATTAAAAAATCCGGAGCATAGACGATACCACGTTGTTGTAATAACAGACCATGCTTACTTTCATCTGCTAGTTGATTATTTGCAGC
>JALZUY010000248.1 GCA_023301395.1 Nonlabens sp. | reverse complement strand
GTTTTTATTTCTACCTATAGTGCTAGAAAGAAGTATGTTATCTGTAGCGCCTACACAGAGTAAGTCGTCCACATTCATAATAAGTGCATCTTGAGCAATTCCTTTCCATACAGAGATATCACCTGTTTCTTTCCAGTACATGTAGGCAAGACTGGACTTTGTCCCAGCACCATCTGCGTGCATGATAAGGCAATGGTCTTGTGATCCTGTAAGTGAATCAGGCACGATTTTACAAAAGGCTTGTGGAAACAATCCTTTATCCACGTTCTTGATCGCATTATGTACGTCTTCTTTGCCAGCACTTACACCGCGCTGCGCATATCTTTTAGAAATGTCTTGACTCATAATGCAAATTTAGTATTTACCTATAAGTAAGAGCTATTAAGTTTTAAGTTTTAAGTAGAAAGTATGAAGAGGTTGTTAAGAATTATTTCCAGTCTGATTCTTCTATTTCAAATATTTCTAAAACATTCACTTTAAATACATCGGCCATTTTTAATGCTAGTAATGTGGACGGTATATATTTTCCCTTTTCAATCGTATTTATGGTTTGGCGACTTACTTGAATTTTATCTGCAAGGTCTTGTTGTGTAAAGTCGTGCATTGCTCTGAGGATTTTGATTCTATTCTTCATGACTAGAGCGATTTAATTTATACTTGTCCCATTCAAATTTAATAATGAAGACTACAATTAAAGTGAATACATTAAGCATTAAAACATTGAGAAAGGCAAAACCATAAACTAAAATTGTTGCAAGAATGTAAATGCTATAATTAACGTAAACCGACCATATCAATGCGTTTTTACGTATGTTACTGATATACTCATCTTCTATTTTCTCCTTTGAAAAACACCATAATAGGCCAGAGATAATAGCGATGATGCTTAAAATTTCTTCAAGTAGGTTATTTATTTCCCACGGACCAGGAGTTAAGTCTTTTAGAAAGTCATCTTTAAAAGGTGCAAAGACTTTAAAGTTTAAAAAGTCAGGATGCCAATCGTTAACAACGGCTATGCATAAAATAGGAAATGAAATAAGAAAAAGGACTTTACCTATGAGTTTCCATTTGTGGGAAAATAAATAAGAGTTTTTCATAAATATTAAAATATGTTCGATTCAAAAGTAAAACAAATTTTATAAAAAGTAAAGTTTATTTTACTTTATGTAATATGGGATTGACATTTTTAAACATTACTACTTTTAAAATTAGCTAGGACTTAGTATTCGCTTTCACGAAAGCGGAACTATTAAAAAAGCCCTAGAAAATTAATTCTAGGGCTTTTAAATATACTATAATCCAGTTAGATTATCGAGTGAATAACAATTCACGGTATTTAGTTAATGGCCACATCTCGTCATCTACTAATAACTCTAGTTTATCACAGTGGTAACGTATCTCGTCAAAGTAAGGTTTTACTTTTTCACAGTATTGGTCTGCGGTAGCTTCGGCGTTTTTAGCATTGTTTGCTTTTTTACGCGCTTCAGTCATTTTAGTGATTCCTTTGTTGATCTTCTCAATGTGCTCAGAGATTTCTTCAATAAGAATCATTTGTTCTTTGGCAACTTTCTTAAATTCTTTACCGTAGATTTCTTTTAATCCTACTACGTTTTCTATCAATCTGTTTTGATATTTAACAGCTGTAGGAATCACGTGATTACGTGCAATATCACCTAGGATACGTCCTTCAATTTGTATGCGTAGTGCGTATTCTTCTACTTCAATCTCATAACGCAATTCAGTCTCCACTTTACTCATGATTTTCAAGTCTTCAAAAAGCTTGATAGTTTTCTTAGAAACCTTTGCTTTAAGAGCACCTGGAGTAGTCTTGTTATTACTTAGTCCACGTTTTGTAGCTTCTTTTTCCCATGCCTGACCATATCCATCACCTTCAAAACGTATTTTCTTAGATTTCTTAATATACTCACGTAGTACGTTAAAGATAGCCTCGTCTTTCTTAAGTTTCTTGTCGTTGATTAACGTATCAACTTCTTCTTTAAACTCGATTAATTGTTGTGCAACAATCGCGTTAAGAACAGTCATAGGGTTTGCACAGTTTGCTGTAGAACCTACGGCACGTAATTCAAATTTGTTACCTGTAAAGGCAAAAGGAGAAGTACGGTTACGGTCTGTGTTATCTAGAATTAATTCTGGAATCTTACCTACTACATTTAACTTAAGATCTGTTTTCTCTTCTGGAGAAAGTTTTCCGTCGGTTACTTTCTCTAATTCGTCAAGTACTTTAGTTAATTGAGAACCTATGAATACAGAGATAATTGCTGGTGGCGCCTCGTTAGCACCTAGACGGTGATCATTTGATGCGCTAGCAATAGTTGCTCTAATTAATTCTTCATGATCGTGTACCGCCTTAATAGTGTTGATGAAGAATGTCAAGAACTGTAGGTTCTTCATAGGTGTACTACCTGGTGATAATAGATTTACTCCAGTATCTGTAGCAAGTGACCAGTTGTTGTGTTTTCCAGATCCATTTATTCCTGCAAATGGCTTCTCGTGGAATAATACTTTAAAGTTATGACGCAACGCTACTTTCCTCATCACATCCATTAATAAGGAGTTGTGATCTACCGCTAGGTTTGCTTCTTCAAAGATAGGAGCAAGCTCAAACTGATTAGGCGCTACTTCATTATGACGTGTTTTAACAGGTATACCTACTAGCATACATTCTGTTTCCATGTCACGCATGTAATTCAATACTCTTGATGGAATTGCTCCAAAGTAATGATCGTCTAATTGTTGTCCTTTTGCAGACGAGTGACCTAATAAGGTACGACCTGCAAGTTGAATATCTGGACGTGAGTCTGCAAGAGCACTGTCTATCAAGAAATATTCTTGTTCCCAACCTAAGGTTGCAATAGTTTTAGTTACGTTCTTGTCAAAATATTTACATACCGCTGTTGCTGCCTGATCTATAGTTTGTAATGATCTAAGTAAAGGTGTTTTATAATCTAGTGCTTCACCAGTATAAGCTATAAAAACAGTAGGAATACATAATGTAGTTCCCATAATGAAAGCTGGAGATGTAGGATCCCATGCTGTATAACCACGAGCTTCAAATGTGTTTCTAATTCCACCATTAGGGAAAGAAGATGCATCTGGCTCCTGTTGAACTAACTGTCCACCACCAAATTTTTCTATTACCGTTCCATCCATTTCTAATTCAAAGAATGCATCGTGCTTCTCTGCAGTTGCACCTGTAAGAGGCTGGAACCAGTGTGTGTAATGTGTTGCACCATTCTGGATAGACCATTCTTTCATTCCTGTAGAAATATGGTCTGCAACTTCACGGCTTATTTTAGTACCGTTTTCCATAGCGTCTATCACACTATTATAAGCTTGCTTAGTTAAGTGCTGGCGCATAGACGGTTTATTGAAAACGTTCTTTCCAAAAATATCGCTGCGACGCGCTGGTTCATTCACTTCAACATTCTTACGGTTGAGTGTTTCTTTTAAGGCATTAAATCTTAATGTAGACATGATATGGTGCTATTTTTATAATAATACATTGCAAAAATAACAATAAATATCAGGTAACCCCTAAAAATTTAGGGGTTCAATATCAACAAAAGATTAAATTATGTGAATAACCCTAATTATTTAAGGGTAGAAAAGGCTAGATAAAGAAATGCTGTATAAGCACCTAAGTATATGATTCCTTTATATCTAGAGATATTATACATTTTAGGTAAAAAAGCCAATGGTAATAATGCAAATGCTATCCCTAGCATCCAGTAGATGTCATTATTTAATAATCCCATTCCTTTTTCTTCAATTTGGATAGGTTGAATCAGTGCAGTAATTCCAAGTACTGAACCTATATTAAATATATTAGAACCTATTAAGTTTCCTAGGGAAATAGCTTTTTCCTTCTTTAATGCAGCAATAATTGAGGCAGCCAGTTCTGGGACAGAGGTTCCTATGGCTACCATAGATACTGCAATAATACTTTCAGGAATTCCTAAACCGATTGCTATTTCTTTTGCACTAGCTACTAATAGTTCACTTCCTTGCCATAAGGCAAGTCCACCTAGAACTAAAAACATGATGATTTTCCACCATTTTCCCTCTTGTAATTCTTCTTCAACATTTACAGCCTCTGGATTTTTACGAGCTCTTTTGATTAATAATATGAGAAAGACAACGATAGCAAATAATAAAACCGCGCCTTCCCAGCGCATTAGGTTATTATCTGAAAGTAGTAATATATATAACAGGACACTAAAGCCCATCATCCATGGCCAGTTGAATTTGAAGAAGTCTTTATCTATAGCGAGTGGTGCTATAAGGGCCGTTGTTCCTAAGACTAGAGCTATGTTTGCAATGTTAGATCCTATAACATTCCCTAATGCTAATCCAGAAGAATTATCTAAAGCAGCTTGAATGCTCACAAGTAATTCTGGAGCACTAGTAGCAAATGAAACCACGGTTAAACCAATGATCATTTTAGAAAGGTTCAATTTTAAAGATAACCCTACAGATGAACGCACAAGGAATTCTCCACCTATTATTAAAAGAACCAGTCCTAGTATTAAATAAAATATGCTCATTAAAAAAAGTTAAGTATGCAAATGTAGACGAAAAGAAAACCCTTTGTAAGATCTCAAAAATTGAAATCAGCTTATTAATAATTTGA
>JALZUY010000247.1 GCA_023301395.1 Nonlabens sp. | reverse complement strand
CCGATCTCATTACCATATTACCATAAATGATAATAAACATCATTAATAGATATCCTGCGCCACCACCAAAAGCCATTTTCACCCAACCATTTGCTTTACTAGTTTGTACACCTGTATAACTCTGGAGCTGCAGATCCGTAGTAACCTTTGCTTCCTGAATAGTCTCTAGATTAATACCTCTTAAGATTAGATTATCCTCAGTAGCCTTTTTACTGATTTTATCTTCCATCTCATTTATGAAAGGAATTGAAGGAGAATCGTCAGAATAGAAAGTAATCTTGCCCAGCTTATTATTCTCATTACTTATATGTAGTAATCCATAATAGTCGGCTAGATCACTGACCTTAATAGCTGCTTCAACATTATCATATCCTAATCTGATATATTCATTACGATCTGTATCTTCAAAAAGTGGCGCATAAATACCAGTCTCATCTAGAATTGCAATTTTTCTAACCGTATCGTTATTCAAACTGGTTAGAAAACCTATTAAAAATGCAACTCCTACAAATATCAATGGACTTACAAAAGTCATGATGATAAAAGTTCTATTTCTAACCTTATTTATGTATTCTCTCTTTATGATGAGCCACAACTTATCCATCTTGTTTCACTGTTTTAATGAAGATATCATTTACACTAGGGATGATTTCACTAAAATGAGTCAACTCGCCTAGTCCTGTTAAATCACCCAATGACTGAGCAATAGTAACATCTTCAGGTAATTTTATTTTAAAGTCTAAGGTGTTATCTAATCCAGACAACTCCATGGTTTGAGCCTCATAAAGTTCTGGAATAGTAGCAAGCGCTTGATCATTGTTAGTGGTAATGAGAGAAACCGCATATTCTCTATTACGGAATTGTTGTCTCACATCATTCAATTTACCACTCAATACTACGTTTGATTTATTAATAAGTGCAATGTGATCACACATTTCTTCCACACTTTCCATGCGGTGTGTTGAAAATATAATGGTAGCACCTTCATCTCTTAGTTGTAAAATTTCATCTTTTATAAGATTTGCATTCACGGGATCAAAACCAGAGAAAGGCTCATCAAAGATTAATAAGTCAGGCTCATGCATTACGGTGACAATAAATTGCACCTTTTGAGCCATTCCCTTAGATAGTTCTTGTAACTTCTTATTCCACCAGCCTTGCATTCCTAGTCTATCAAACCAGTATTCTAGCTTAGTTTTTGCCTCGGACTTTGAAAGGCCTTTTAACATAGCTAGATAAATACACTGCTCACCTACTTTCATGGTTTTATATAATCCACGTTCCTCAGGCATGTAGCCTATTTTTGCAATATGTTTTGCTTCTAGTGGCTCTCCATTCAAGAGAATATTACCACTATCAGGCATAGTGATTTGATTAATAATCCTAATTAAAGAGGTCTTGCCAGCACCGTTAGGTCCTAATAATCCATAAACACTTCCTTTAGGAACAGCAATGTTTACATCGTTGAGCGCGGTGAATTCTCCATAACGTTTAACAATATGTTTTGCTTCTAGTGTGTTTTCCATGTTTTATCTAAAGCTTGCTAAATTAAAAATATCTCCCGGCATCTCATTAGGATTAGTATTTATTTAGGCATCGGGCTAAAAAAACCCACCTTTCTAAAAATAGAAAGGTGGGAAGAATTGCTATAAAAAGAAAAATAACATTTGGTTGGTTAACCATTTGTTAAACCAAATATATAATTATTTTCCTAATTTTTTAAGAATATATTAAGAAAACATATCCTTTACCTTTTCAAAGAAAGATTTATCCCCTTTTTCAGGCGCTGGCTCAAAATGTGAATCAGTCATCATAGATTCAAAAAACTCCTTTTGTTCCTTAGTTAAATTACGTGGCGTCCATACATTAACATGTACAAGAAGGTCTCCTGTTGCATAACCATTAACATTAGGCATTCCTTTACCGCGCAATCTCAAAATTTTACCACTTTGGATTCCAGCGTCTACAGGTATGCGCACTTTTCCAGTTACCGTTTGTATTTCTTTGGTTGTTCCTAGAACAGCTTCGGGCACACTTAAATATAAATCATAATGTAGATTGTTTCCTTCACGTTGTAATTCTGGATGATCCTTTACTTCAATGTCTACTAGTAAGTCACCTGAAATCCCATTTCCAGGAGCTTCATTTCCTTTACTGCTTACTTTCAAGCGCATGTCGCTTTCTACTCCTGCAGGGATCTTAATAGATACTGTTTCTTCATCTATAACAAGTCCTTGAGTGTCTGCTCCAGCTGGTTTTTTATCCATAGTTTGTCCTGCTCCACCACACACATTACATGGTGCACTGGTTTGCATTCTTCCTAGAATCGTATTTTGAATACGTGTAACCTGTCCAGCTCCATTACAGGTAGGACATGTTTTATAAGTAACACCAGCAGCTTGCTTTTTACGTTTCACTTTCACCTTCTTCTCAACACCTATTGCTGCTTCTTCAAGTGTTAATGAAACTCTTATACGCAAGTCTTTTCCTTTTACTCTGCGACGACCTCCGCCGCCACCACCGAATCCGCCAAATCCGCCACCGCCGAAAATGTCTCCAAACTGACTGAATATGTCATCCATATCCATACCACCGAATCCACCACCACCACCGCCAAATCCACCAGCTCCACCCGAAGTGTATGCCTGGTGACCTAACTGGTCATAACGCGCTTTCTTTTGTGTATCACTTAGTGTTTCATAAGCCTCTGCAGCTTTTTTAAAACTCTCCTCTGCAGCTTCGTTTCCCGGATTTTTATCTGGGTGAAACTCAATGGCTTTCTTACGATAACCCTTTTTAATTTCTGCAGCTGTGGCACCTTTTGAAATGCCTAATATGTCATAAAAATCTGCCATGTTATTGTCCTATAACTACTTTAGGGTAACGTATAATTTTGTCGCCCAGTTTATAACCTTTCTCTATTATATCTATAATCTTCCCTTTCATCTCATCACTTGGTGCAGGAATTTGTGTAATGGCCTCATGATAGTCTGCATTAAAAGTATCTCCAGCTCTCACTTCCATTTGCTCAAGTCCTTTACCAGTTAAGGTATTGCGCAATTTGTTTGCAATAAGATTTACACCTTCCGTCAATTTTTCATCCTCAGACTTGTTGATTTCAACCATTCCTCTGTCAAAATCGTCTAGAACTGGCAACATGTCTTTTAAAACTCCTTCACCAGCAGTTTTGAAAAGTTCCATACGTTCTTTTGCAGTACGTCTTTTGAAATTTTCAAACTCAGCAAATAGTCTCAAGAATTTATCTTTCTCTACTTGTAATTGTTCTTGTAAATCTTCTATGGGATCTTTTTCTTCCTGCTCTTCTTGTGCAGCATCTTCATTCACATCATCTTGCTTTTCAACAGTTTGTGCTTCTTGATCTTGTATTTCTTGTTCTTCTTTTTTCTTGTTTGCCATAACTGGTCTCCTAGTTTTGTTAGGAATTAATCATTAAACATGGTGCTGTGTGATTGTTGTGTTTCGCTTCTGCGGAAGCGTAATCAAAACAGCTCTATTGCTCGTTCTCCCTACCATATTCAAAAGTGTTGCCATTTAAAATTTCAATGTCAAAATGTCACTGGTATATTTAATATAGTTTTAACGAGAATGTTTGTAGGTACATTTAGTTTTACATATTCAAATAATTAAATACACTACCATGAATACACAATCAATAAAATTAATGGGAATGGCTGCTATAGTAGCATTCACTATGTCTTGTAAAGACGCACAGAACGAAGTTGAAGCAACTGCTGCCGAAGCTCAATCAGAAGCTACAATGGCTGCTGTTACTTATAAAATAGATACTGCTGCATCTAGTATTGCATGGGTAGGTTCTAAGCCTACTGCTGACCATACAGGAACTCTTGCTTTATCAAGTGGAATGGTAAAAGTAAATGGTACGACAGTTGAAAGTGGAGAATTCACAATAGACATGAAGTCTATGACAGTTACTGATCTTGAAGGTAAAGGTGCTATGAAATTGAAAAATCACTTATCAGGAACTGTTGAAGGAACTGAAACTGATTTCTTTAATGTGAACAAATACCCTACTGCAAAATTTGCAGTTACTGGTCTTGAAAACAACATGCTATCTGGAAATTTAACAATGAAGGATGTTACTAAGAACGTTACTTTTCCTGTTACTTTCTCTTTTGGAGCTGATGGCATGAAAATGACTAGTGAAGAATTCACTATCAATCGTACCGATTGGGGAATCAAATATGGTTCTCAAGCATTTAGCGATAAAATACTAGATAGTGCTATCGCCGACGATATTAAACTTACTATAAATCTTGTTGCTATTAAGTAATTAAGATTTGAGTGTAGATTGAGAGGGAAATCCCTGAGCTATTGCTCAGGGATTTTTTATTAGAGTATTTTTAAAATCGTATATTAATATTCTATACTACAAATACTCTTCAAGTGCCATTTCTAACTGTGGATATTGAAATTCATATCCTACTTCTTCTATTCTTGAACTGCTCACATGTTGACTAGATAATACTACAGCTGCCATTTCACCTAGCATTAATTTCATTACAAACTTAGGAACGTTAGGTAAAAAAACGGGTTTACCCATCGCTTTCCCTATGGCTTCCATCATCGGTCTATTTCTTATTGGATTAGGTGCTACTGCGTTGTAAACTCCTTCTAATCTCTTGTCTGAAATATGGTAGAAAATTCCAGCAAGATCATTTACAGCAACCCAACTTTGCCACATTTCACCATTCCCAAATCCTGCTCCTGCATAAAACTTAATTGGTCGAGCCATTTGTTCCAGTGCGCCACCTTTTGCAGCGAGTACAATTCCTATGCGTACCGTAGCTAATTGCACGCCAGTTTCTTTAAATTGTTGAGCTATACTTTCCCAAGCGATACAAACCTCAGCGAGGTAATTATCTGCATATGGTGGTATTTCATTTTCTTTAAAAGCGTCGGCCTTTTGATCGTCTGGATAGATTCCTATAGCGCTGGCAGTAATGACTTGTTTTACTTGGTTTTCATTATCTTTCAATAGATCAACCAATAATTGCGTACTATCTATACGGCTGGTCATGATACTTTCTTTTGCCTCTTTAGTCCATCGTTGAAAGACAGATTCTCCTGCAAGATGTATTATGGTATCTACTCCATCTATACAATTAGAGTCTATGGTCATTTGATTAACGTTCCATAAAAAGCCTTTATAGTTAGCCTCATTCTTTATAGCACTAGAACGTGTGGTCACGTAATGGACTGTATATCCATTGGATATATATAAATGAGCTATTTGAGAACCTACTAAACCTGTCGCGCCTGTAATTAATACTTTCATATCGTAAAGTTAATCGCTGAAAGTTTGGGCTAAGGTGATTTTGTATAGAATTAACTTTATTAGGTATTGGATTATTGAGAATGTGGTAGATTATTATGATAACAGCAGGTTACGCATCAAGTACGGAAATTCAAAATAAACCATCATATAATTCAGAGCATAAAAAAACTCATTACTAACAGCCTGTCAATAATGAGTTTTTAAGAAAATTGAATATCTTATAACCTAACTGTCATCTCTATATCTTCTTTTATTATAAATTTTGAATCTCCAAAATTAGGTGGACCAAAACTCATTTGTCCACCGCTAACGTTATAATTCTCAGCTGGCATACCATCTTTAAAATCCATTTTTTGATTTCCGTTTAAATCATGTAGAACAATTACGGAATATTCTCCTGCTGGTACGTTTTCAAAAGTTGCTGTTGCTATTCCATCTACAATTTTTATCGTTGCACTTTGAATAGGATCTGTTTTCATAAATGTTGCCTCAGTGTTGAGTGCAAACACCATTTCACCTTTATCGCTAGTAGCGTTAGGTACAGTTACAATTAATGTGTGTGTCGTCTCTTGAGCAAAACTTAATAAAGAAATAAATAATGCGATGGTTGTAATGATAGTTTTCATAATAAGGTTTTTTATTGTTTGATGAGACAAATATGCATCACGTTTTCGCTTGAGCGAATTCCAAACTACCCAACTGTCATAAACAACTACTCAATTGTCAAGCACTAGAGTTTTAATGAATAATATCATTAGATTTAATGTATAAATAATAAAAGATACACTTTCACCTTAATAGGTAAAAGTCTTGACTGCGCTCGACCAGACAGGTCCTAAAATGTAAATCAAATCTCTTGCGACTCATATTCCTTTAAAATAACAACCAATTTATCTAAGTCCGCCTGGCGTAAATGAGATATAGGAAATGTATCTACTCGATTGATACGACGAATGTGAAGTTGATCATCTTCAATCCATACTTGAGAAATAAATGTGACGTCCATTTCTACTTTTTTACCAGCCAGTTTTATGGTAAAAACATTCTCACGCCTGTAGTGAACAGCATTTTTGCGTGTAGATTCATAAATAATATAACCTATAAATAAGGAATATGTGGCAAGACCTAAATAAGTACTGAATTCTTCAGAAACGAACAATTTAGGTAAATAATAAATTATGAGTATTGCCGTGAAAATAAGAGATCTACTCCACCAGGAGTAATCGCGCCATTTCACATTAAAAAAATGAATCTTTTTGCCACCCATATATTTTGGTGTTATAATAAACCTCTTGCTTTGATTTCAAGATATTTGTTAATAGTATTTACTGTTAGATGCTGCGGTTCAGTAAGTATAGTTTGAATTCCATACTTATTTAATTCATTAACAATGAGTTTCTTCTCGTAAACAAACTTCTCTGCAATGGTCTTATCAAATATCTCTCGAGTCGTATCTACTTCTTCAGTAAGCATTTCCTTGAGCTCTGTGTTTTCAAATAATATAACGACTAGTAAATGATTTTTGGCAATGGCTTGCAAGTATGGTAATTGCCTGTGTAACGCATCTAGCGTTTCAAAATTGGTGTATAATAAGAGTAGACTGCGATTTGTAATCTTCCGTTTGACGTCTATATAAAGTCTGGAGAAGTCACTTTCCTTAAAATCAGTATCGAGATTATAGAGCGTTTCTAATATCAAGTTCATTTGAGAAGCGCGTTTTTGCGCCATAACTTGATTTGAAATGCGATCAGAAAAACTAAACATTCCTGCCTTATCGCCTTTTTTTAAAGCTATATTACTTATTACAAGCGTAGCGTTAATGGCGTAGTCCACCAGTTTCATGCCTTCAAACGGCATTTTCATCACACGACCTTTATCAATGACAGAATAAACTGGTTGTGATTTCTCATCTTGATACTGGTTAAGCATGAGCTCACCACGTTTTGCACTGGCTTTCCAGTTGATATTGCGCACATCATCTCCAGGAACATAGCCTTTAATTTGCTCAAATTCCATGGTATGCCCTATTCTACGTATTTTTTTAAGCCCATAATCCTTGAGTTTATTTGTAAATGCCATCAATTCATATTTACGCATTTGTAAAAATGATGGATAGGTAGGCGTCATAGCATCGGCATCAAATAGATATCGACGTTCTATAAACCCTAAGAAACTAGATACATATATATTTAAAGAACCAAAATGGTATTCACCTCTTTCTACAGGTCGTACCGTATAATTAAATTCTTGAGAAGTACCTGACTCAATAGTTGCGTTAATGATAAAATCTCGTTTTTGAAATTGAATAGGCAATTCATCAATCAGTTTTACGGCTATTTTATAACCGTAGTGATTTGATATGGCAATATTCACTGGATTATCATCTCCATTTGAAAGCTTATCTGGAAGGTTACGTTTTGCTTTAACACCTTCTTTTAATCTATACACTAGGAAAACATCAATAACAGTAAGTGCAATCAACAGGTAAAACCCAAACTTTAAATAACTAAAAAGCGTAGGGAATAAAAAGGCAACAATCAACAATAGCGCAAGTGCGATAAGCACTTGAAAGAAGCGCTTTGAAAAATAGATGCTTTTATAAAATTTATGGAGCCTTTTCTTCACTATCTAGGAATCTCTATTGTTTCTAGTATTTGCGCTACTGCTCGATCTGCGGTATAACCTTCCATCTCACGTTCTGGTGTTAAGATGATTCTATGTCTCATTACAGATTTTGCGATGTATTTAATATCGTCTGGTGTTACAAAGTCACGTCCCATAATTGCGGCATATGCTTTTGAACCATTCATAATTGCAATAGATGCACGTGGTGATGCTCCTAAATAAAGGTTTGCATTATTACGTGTGTTCATTACTATCTCTGCGATGTACTTGATCAAGTTATCTTCTATAATGATATCCTTGATAGTAGTTTGGTACTTTTTAATTTGCGCTGCAGACAGTACTCCTTCAATCAACGATTCAGGATCTGCGTTTTTTCTAGCGTGATTTCCTTCTAGAATTTTAATTTCTTCTTCAAGATTAGGATAGTCTACATTAATCTTAAATAAGAAACGGTCTAATTGTGCCTCAGGCAATCTATAAGTTCCTTCTTGTTCTACTGGGTTTTGTGTTGCAAACACTAGAAATGGAGCATCGAGACTATACTCGTGTCCATCTATGGTTACTTGACGTTCAGCCATTGCTTCAAAAAGTGCGGCTTGTGTTTTTGCTGGCGCACGGTTGATTTCATCAATCAGTATAATATTTGAAAAAATAGGTCCAGCTTTGAATTCAAACTCATTATTCTTCATACTGAAAACACTAGTTCCCAGAATATCACTCGGCATTAAATCTGGTGTGAACTGGATACGTGAGAAACCTATTTGCATAGTCTTTGCAAGTAGTTTTGCGGTTACCGTTTTTGCTACTCCAGGAACACCTTCTATTAAGGAATGTCCATTTGCAAGAATAGAAACGATTAACAAATCAATCATTTCTTCTTGACCTATGATTACCTTACCTAATTGTTCTTTGATTTGTGCAACAGCTGCAGAGAGCTCTGTTAAATCAATTCTGTTTTTAAAAGATAGTCCATCAGGCTGCGGTGGTTCTTCTATTTGAGGTTGATCTGGAACAAATGCTGACGATCCTAAATCTGATGTAGGTACAGATTGTTCTTGTGTTGATTCTTGAACAGGCTGTGATGTTTGTTCTTCACCAGCTTGTGACTGGTTATCTTGAGGCTGAAGTTGGTCTTTATTCTCTTCCATATCTATTCCTTTATAAAGGCTTCTATCCTTTTATTGAGTTGTTTTAATTCATATTCATTGTGTACTGACTTAGCACGCAACTTATTGATGTAAAGAATCACATCTTCTGTAAAATTTTGTGATCTACCTGATTTTGTAGATAATCGCTTGATAAAATGAGCATCGAGTTTTTGAGTATCTATAAAATACTGAGAACGCAATCGTTCTAAAAAGTAACTGATCTTCTTATCTATTATACTACTGTAATCACCTGTTTGAAAATAAAGACTTCCTATGGTCTTAGTAAATTCAACACTACTATTCCTTAACGGCTCTACAATAGGAATGATACGCTGGCGTCTTTTACTAGCAAACACCATGTATAGAAACACACCTAATATCGCTATGTAATAAGCCCATTTTAAAGCTGGTTGTGATAACACAAAACGCATAGGTGATTGAATGACCTTGCGACCCGATTTCCCGTAATCATCAAAATACACTGGTCCATCATTCATATAAGCCATAGACTCTGTCACATACTGTTGCTTTCCATCCTTGAGCATGTAATAATTTGTAAAAGCAATAGGATTCAAATTGTAATAAAAAGCTCCATCACCTACCTTTATTTCAACAAAGTTTACTTGAGGCGTTTCTCGAGTTTTACGTTTTTCTTCTTTGTCATCTTCCTGAAGATTTTCTATGATCTCATCAATCTTGTCACCTTCTTCTTCAGTAGACACTTCTTCTTCATCTTCTTCTAGAGTTTCCTCAAGATAGTCTGCGATGTAACCTTTTGATGGTTCAAAGGCCAGTACTTCACCTAGCACCTTTGTTCTCAAGGTATCATATTCTTCAAAATACTTGTAGTCTCCACCTATATCATAGACATAACTACGATCTTTAAAACTCCTATTGACTAATCTCGTTCTAATGGTGTCTCTTCTTGAATAATTGTAATAAGAAGAGGAATTAGTCTCAAGACCTAAAGTATCTGCAAGATGTCCATATGCTCCATCACTTGAAATAAACACCTTATTTCCACGTGCCACAAACTCCATTAAATAATCGACCTCTACACTGTCAAAACTGAGGTAATCATTAATAAAAATATAATTTCCATCAGTAATCGAGTCGTTGTCAATCAAGAAATCTACAGGAACTTGATCTACGGATTCAATATCATTTCCATCAAACAGTTCATCCAGTTGATCATATAAAACAAAGGAACCAAAAGGGATTTTATCGCCGCTAGTAAAACTCTTTTCCCAGTTCAATGGTCTTGGTCTACTGCTTTCAAAAGCAAATAGTAATACAATCACACCTAGTAAGACGTATAGAATAGTTTTAGCTCTTTTATCTATCATGAGGTATGATTTTTAAGAGTTTCAAACTGATTTCTAGCGTCGTTAAAAGTATCTTCTTTAAGCTCAAACTCTCCATACCATACATAATCGTATAAATAAGATATCTTCTTAAAGTGTTCTTTTAATCCAGGATCTTTAAGCTCGCGATAATAGTCAGAGTTTGTTTTCTGGAAATCCCAGTCTATTTTCTTTGTGGTACTCAACCATTTCAAAGAATCGAG
>JALZUY010000246.1 GCA_023301395.1 Nonlabens sp. | reverse complement strand
ATTATTTGACCAAATAATTAAAACTAAATGAAATATCCAAAAGGCTCCAAGTGAAGTTATTAAGTAAAAAAGTCTAGATTTGATGTGTCTTCCATAAGGGAAGAGAAAAGCATTTATTAAAAAAGCTATAGATCCAAAATATATTCCTATGTCAACAATTTCAATACCTTGATAATAGAAAGATAATGTTCCTACCGTTCCTAAAAAAAGCATCAATGAAAGAGTTCCTCTCATTAATGCTTTATAAATTTTCATGATTTTCATTTAACATCCACCGTCACATGAAAATATCCAGAAAAAACCACAGCCAAGTACTATAGATCTATCAGAATCTGGATCATCGTCATCCTCATAATTGTAGGATAGTTGACAACCGCTATCAGCCGCAGAATCGCAGGCGACGGAATTGTATGACCTAGAAGGTGTTGCGCTAATTGTTGTAGTGGTCGACTGCGTACAATCAATAATACTGCCAACATTACAGCTACAAGCTGAAGCTGATTTAAATAAAAGTTGTTCATTGGGTCCTACTAAAGGTCCGGCAACTAAGTGATTTATTTCGACCTGACTAAAATATTGTAATGCTCTTTTATGCCAAGGTTTCATATCAGAATTATAAATCCTACTTAAGACTATTGAATTAGTAAATATTTCTTCAGTAAAAAACTCATCTAGCTCAGCAATGATATTCTTTTGGTTAACGGTTAAATCTGTAGATGATTTAAATTGTTCTATTACCAACCTACGAAAGGCTATTTTCTTTTTTGCGGATAGGGTATTGAAATAATCTCTTTGATTGTCTAATGATAATTTTTGAATTTCTGTAAAGTCCTGATTTAATAGGTTTTTGTCAATAGTTTCGTTTTCACAACCTAAAAGCGTTAGTACTAACATCATTAATACGACAAATTTGTATTCTATTTTCATGTATATAGAATTAAAGTAAGTTTCAAATTTATACTATTTTCAGATATCAAAGTATGCAGTTTACTATATTATTTATTAAATCCTTTCCTCAACACCTCTTTAATTCCTTCTAGATTCTCCGTAAAGTCCATCATTTGGCTCAATACTTGAGACATTTGATTTTGTCCACCTAGGCCGCTTAATTTGTTGTTTTTGGTAAAAATTCCTTTTATGTCTTCCCATCGTTGTTGCTCTTCTGGTGAGATGGTTTTAACGAGTTCTTTGTATTTTAAAAGGTTGGCTTCGGCAGCGCTGGTTAAGGTTTGCGATTCACTTTCATAATGCGATAATAGTAAAGTTTGCAGCTCTTTATCGTCCATAATAGGAACCACCTTAGCGACCAACTTATTCATATCTCTGTATGAACCTTGTAGTTTAAAACTAGGTTCGGTACGATAAGCATCTTCCATTCCAGCACTAGCGATGTAATTTGCGTTTACTTTAAGAACCGTATCTCTAATTTTCAATACCTTTTCAAGCACAGCGATATAATCTGCTATTTCTTGATTGCTGTGATTTCCTTTCAGTTCGTTATCGCTCGCACCATTTTGAATGCGATCGATAAGACCATACACATCGTCAAAATGTTTATTACTCAATTGCTGTAATACTGGATTGCTAGTCAGCGCATTTTCTACCAGACTCAACTCAAATAAATGCGCCGTATCACCTATGATATCACCAAGATTGTAAATATCGGCACGGTTTGCAAGCATGTCTGGAATCTGGAATTTATCACCACTTTCTGTATATGGATTACCAGCCATAATCACGCAAAACTTCTTACTACGTAAATCATAGGTCTTTGGCTTACCGTTATAAACACCTTCAATCTTACGCGTTCCATCAGACAGGCTAATGAATTTCTGTAAAAACTCAGGATTACAATGCTGGATATCATCCAGATACAACATCACATTATCACCCATTTCAAAAGCAAGATTCAACTTTTTCAATTCTTCTCTTGTAGCTGCATTAGTTGCCGCTTCAGGATCTACAGATGTGATCTCGTGACCTATTGCAGGTCCATTTATTTTCATAAATATCAAGCCTAGTCGGTTTGCCACATATTCCATCAAGGTCGTTTTACCATAACCTGGTGGCGATATCAATAGCAATAATCCCATACGGTCGGTACGTTTTGTATCGCCTACGGTTCCTAATTGTTTAGCGAGATTATCTCCTATTAATGGAAAATACACTTGGTCTATCAATTTATTACGCACAAACGAACTCAATACACGTGGTTTGAATTCTTCCAGTCTCAAGGCTTCTTTTAAATCCTCTGTGACTTCAGACTTAGCTTTTCTAAATGCATTATAAGCAGGTACTTTTATATGAGTAAAGTGCTCTAATGAATTTACAAATTTGTGGTAATCAAATTCAAAAACACCTTCTTCTATTGTGTTATGAGCGCCTTTTAAGTTGCTTATTTTCTCTGTTGGAGCGACAGCAATTGTAGTATCTGCGGTCAATTCTCCGTAAAGAATATTTGCTACACATTCGTTTACATAGGGTAATAAAGCTTGTTTTTGTTCTGCTTTCGCGAAAGCGGAAACCCAATGCCTCACCAGTTCTACTTTAGACTTCTCGTTTTCACAAGCTTCTAGGCTTTTCTTGAATTTTAAATCAGCATTTTGAGCTTTTATTTTCTTCTCAAAAGTTTCTTTTAATTGAATGGCACTAGTGCTTACAGTAAAATGGTCGTTGTCTTTAAGCTCGTTAAATAAATAGCTCGCAATTTGATGTTCGTTTCCATTTGTCAGACTGGATTTAGCTGGTGCTGAGTTTATAGAAGTATCAAAGTCGGCGTTTATAGCACCATTACTTATATAAACCTCATTAGCCAATTCATCCACAATAAAATCATACTCTTTACT
>JALZUY010000245.1 GCA_023301395.1 Nonlabens sp. | reverse complement strand
CACCGATTTTTACCGTGCCAGAGGTACGGAATATGATATACAACTTTGTGCCGATTACAATATTAGGTCAGAAGTTAGTCCTCGCCAAGATGCCCGAAAACCTAAATTTGATTTTCTCAAATCTAACGAAGAAAAGTAAAATAGAATCTTGATTTCTTAAAACAGTTATTGCCTCAGAGATCGCACGCTCATAGACCACTTCATCGCTTTCCGTGTTCAAGTCTGCAATAAGGTTAAATGAACTTATAGGTCTATAATTATGAAGACCCGATGCATACTTTGCTTTTAAAATTTTCTTTACAGAATGTTCAATACGTTCATCAGTAATATCTCCTTTTATCCAAGCTGCTATAATTTTGTCAATAGACTTAGGGACATTTTCAGATATCAATAAAACATCATTACCTGCTTTAAAAGCCTGTAAGTCAATCTCACCAGGCTCACTAAAATTTGAAGCACCTTTCATATTCAAGGCATCAGTGAAAATGAGGCCTTTAAAGCCCATTCTGTTTTTCAATAAATCTGTAACTACTTTTTCACTAATACTTGTTGGGTAACCTCGTCTAGGTTCTAAGCTTGGAATATTCAAATGAGCCACCATAACACTTGCCATTCCTTCTTTGAAAAGTTTGCGATATGGATACAACTCTACACTATCTATACGTTCAGCACTGAAATCTACGGTAGGTAAGGTTTTATGGCTGTCTTGATCAGTATCACCATGTCCTGGGAAATGCTTTGCACAGGCTAGTGTACCAGTACTTTGCATACCTTTCATAAAGGCTTGAGATTTCTCAGTAACGTTGTACATATCTTCTCCAAAACTGCGATTACCTATAATAGGATTATCTGGGTTTGTATTGATATCCACGTCTGGTGCAAAGTTGATATGAACTCCTAATCTCTTGCAATGCCTACCTATACGTCTTCCCACATCATAACTAGAACGTGTTCCTGGTGTTGCTCCTAGTGTCATATTCCATGGAAAAGCATAAGTACTATCCAGTCTCATACTCAAGCCCCATTCTGCGTCCATCGCTATAAGCATAGGAACTTTGGACTTGCCTTGTAGTTCGTTTGTTAAGTGCGCTTGTTGTAGTGGTCCACCTTTTGAGAAAATGATTCCACCTATTTTTTGTTCTTCTACTAATTTTCTAACGGCAGCAACATGAGCTTTACCTTTATTAGAAAATAAGTCTACCATAAACAATTGGCCTACTTTTTCTCTATGATTCAAACTACTATAAACGCTATCCACCCATTTTTGCTGGGCAATAGAATCATTTGTAACTAATGGGTCATGTGAGGAAAACTGAGCTTGTGAGGTATACGATTTCGCAAAAGCGATAATCAATAATAATCCTTGTAAAAGTGTCCTATTCATAGTGTTCTATGGCATTTTAAGGAATGAGTTTCAATAATCATTCCTAAAGGAACAAGATAGAAACTTACCAACTTATCTTAAGATAAATAAGAAAAAATAATAGCAGGTTTTTAAACCAATTTATCAACTAGAAAAAACGAGAATGCCAACTCTCATGAGCAGGAACTTCCCAGTGCTCACGGTACTCACCTACTGAGGTTACTAGGTTATTAAAAACAATAGTATTTGCGGATACTGATTTGGCTTTGGCCATTTTCTTAAAGTCGCTCAATTCTTTATGAGCTACATACTGACCGTTTTTAAAAGTAACGTTCATTTTATCCATTAAGTCGATTCTAAATGACTTCTCTATAGATTGAATAAAGCGCACACTAGCGTCTATTGAACAACCTGTTGCTCCTGCAACATGCTGATCTAATCCTATGACAATAAACCTGTTATATGGATATTCAACTCCTGCTTTTAGATCCTTTCCATGAGCGGTCCATTGTTCTAAGAATTTATCCATTTGAGGTTTTAATTCATTGAGCTCATCAGTAGTAAAAGGTCTATTTGCTTGATAGATCCATACTCGTGCATCTTCTGGTAAGTCTTTAAAATTTGCGTGCATAATTACTTCTTCTTTTTAACCATCCACTTAGTCGCGATGGTCATAAATGTTCCAAAAATAAGCATGCTAAACACAAACTTTACTTCATGAAACGGTAAATCACTGGCATAATCAAAGGCTGCCATAATACTTGCATATACTATTCCTGCTAGCAGTCCAAGTAATATGCGGTTCTTCCAAGGTGTTTTTGAAGGTTTGCTATTCTCCATTTTAAAGATCCTCGGCACTTGCGATCATCTCTGCAATATCCATTACTTCAACTTTTCCTTCTTTATCAGCAGCTTTAATTCCATCACTCATCATGGTATTACAAAATGGGCAAGCGGCCGCAATTATATCAGCACCAGTATCTAAGGCTTCTTCAGTGCGCTCGATATTGATGTCTTTATTACCAGGTTCTGGTTCCTTAAACATTTGTGCTCCACCAGCACCACAGCACAAGCCATTGCGTTTACTGCGTTTCATTTCAACAAGAGCAGCATCTAATTTTTCTATAAGTTCACGCGGCGCTTCATAAATCTCGTTTGCACGTCCTAAATAACAAGGATCGTGATAAGTGATTTTTTTACCTTTAAATTTCCCGCCAGATATGGTCAACTTCTCGTCAGCTATAAGGTCTTTTAAAAATGAAGTATGATGTACAACTTCATATTTCCCACCTAAATCTGGATATTCATTTTTAAGCGTATTGAAACAATGAGGACATGCTGTTACAATTTTCTTGATACCGTAGCCATTCAATACCTCAATATTCATCATCGCTTGCATCTGGAATAAAAACTCATTTCCAGCTCTTTTTGCGGGATCTCCAGTACAGCTTTCCTCAGCTCCTAAAACTGCAAACTCCACGCCTGCTTTATTTAATAGTTTTACAAATGCTTTAGTTATTTTCTTTGAACGGTCGTCAAAACTTCCACTACATCCTACCCAAAACAAAACTTCTGGAGTTTTTCCTTGAGCTATAAACTCTGCTGCAGTAGGTACTTTTATCAATTCACTCATAATTATGCTGTTGAGATGTTAGTTTATCGCTTCCGCAAAAGCGTGAACCACATCATTCTATTTCTTAAAAACTTCTATCGTTTGTTCTTGCTCTACTAAATGGGAAAACTTCCCTTTATATCGCGTCGCTCGAACTATGTGGTTATCTATCCAGTGGTAATTTCCACCACGTGGTTTGCCCATTAATAAGCTGTGATACTTGAAACCATGTTTTTTGAGCCATTGTTCTGTTACGTCACGATGTTCCTCAATTCTTGAGGTAAAAAAGCAAATCACATGACCATCATCAAACCATTCATTGAGCGTTTTTAACGCATCTGGAAAGGGTTCACAAGTTCCCATCCTTTCAGGTTCCTCGTTAGGAACATCATCAGTAATGGTTCCGTCTATATCAATGAGATAATTCTTAACACCATCAGGTAATACAGGACTAGCGAGAGAACCATCTTCATTTTTTGCTTCTAAGTACTCGTTTTCTTCCTTCATCCTATAATTCGTCAGCCCATTTCAATCGATCTTGCTGGTTGTAAGGCCATGGTGCACCGTTGTTCTCTATGTTAGTTAACGCATTATTTAAATCAGTAGGTGCGGCGCTATTTTCTAGTACTAAATACCTTCTCATTTCCATGATAATACTTAATGGGTCAATTCCTATAGGACAAGCTTCAACACAGGCGTTACAGGTTGTACATGCCCATAATTCCTCAGTTGTTATATGATCATTTAGTAATTTCTTACCATCATCTTTCCATTCACCTTCTTTGTTGATCACAGCTCCTACTTCTTCCAGTCGGTCACGAGTGGACATCATAATTTTACGTGGACTCAATTTCTTACCTGTAATATTTGCTGGACATTCTGAGGTACAACGACCACATTCTGTACACGTGTAAGCATTCAATAACTGAACTTGATCAAGATCAAATATATCATTAGCTCCTAGAGATACGGGTTCTTCTTCCATTGCTGCGGGATCTGGAGCTGCAAATGGATCTGCGTCTGGATCCATCATCATTTTCACCTCTGCAGTTACTGATGCCATGTTGGTCAACTGCCCTTTAGGAGTCAATTTTGCAAAATAAACATTAGGGAAAGCAAGCATAATATGTAAATGCTTAGACCAGTATAGGTAATTCAAGAATATTAATATACCTACAATGTGAATCCACCAAGCTGTTCTTTCTATAATTATCAATGTACTATCTGCCATAGTTTCAAAAAAGATAGCTACATATTGAGAAACTGGAAATGATCCAAAAATCTCACCTGTATGAGCATAACCTTCTACTCCACGGGTTTGAAGTATAAAGTCAGTAGCGTTCATCATTAAAAATAATGACATTAAAACGACTTCAAAGTAAAGGATATAATTAGCGTCATTCTTAGGCCAACCTTTCAATTCACCCATTGTGAATCGCTTAATATTCATAGCGTTTCTTCTAACCCAAAATACAACTACTGTTATTAAAACTAATAATGCTAATATCTCAAACGTAGCAATCAAGAAATTGTATACACCACCTAAGTAAGGAGCAAATATGCGATGAGTTCCAAATAAACCATCAACAATGATCTCCAATACTTCTATGTTGATAATTACAAAACCTACATAAACAATGATATGCAAGAACCCTGCAACAGGTCTGCGTACCATTTTAGATTGTCCTAGAGCGATACGTGCCATTTGCATGAAACGTTCTTTCTTATTGTCTGAACGATCTACTTCTTTACCTAACTTAATGTTGCGTATCAACTTGCGGATGTTACTGGTAAAGTACCCTATACCAGCAATCAATAAAAGGGCAAAAATGATTTGTGGAATGTATTCCATGTATAAAAATTATTTATTTGGGTCTTCTGGTTCGTTATATTCTTTTCCTTTCTTTCCAAAAACTGAAAAATGAACATAACGTTTAGGATTCAATTTCATGTCCTGGAGTAAATCTGCTGCTTGATCTGTTGCTCTTGTGAGATTAGTGTAAAGCTCATCGTCAGTCATTAATTTACCTAAAGAACCTTCTCCATTATTCACTTTATCTAGAACATCATTAAACTTACCTATAGTACTCTCTAATTTTTTAACCGTTCCAGCAATTTGTACTTGTGCTAGAGTATCAGAAATTTTAGCAAAATTCTCAGTGGTTGTGTCTAGATTTTTAATGGTTCTTCCTATACTTTCTTGATTATCGGCAAGCATACTATTAGCATTGCGAGACAAGGTTTTAAATTCAATAAGTGTATTGTTTAATTCTTTAATCGAAGAAGCGATAGAATTACGAGTTTGCGGAGTAAGTGTTTTATTCACAGCGACCAGGACACTATCAGCACTTACAACCATGTGCTCAATCTTATCTTTTAATGGAATAAATTGATCCATTACCTCACCTTGTAATCCTTTATCTAGTTTAGCTTTTAAAGTATCACCAGATTTTGCAAGTGGTGCTGTAGATTCAAAATTAGGGATAATTGCGAGTGCTTTTCCACCTATAAGGCTAGTACTGTAAACGCTCGCTGTACTCTCTTTAGAAAAAGCAAAATCACCATTTACATGAAACTTGACAATCAATCTACCATTTGAGTCCAGAAACTTGATATCATCAATATTTCCAACCTTTAATCCATTTACCGTTACTGGTGCTGACTTAGTAAGACCTTCAACATTATCATAAATCGCATAATAAACGCGATTATCTTCTAGAAGGTTACTTCCTTTTAAAAAAGAATAACCAAAAATAAACAGAGCAATCGCAGCAACAGTAAGGATACCAACTTTAATTTCTTTTGAAAACTTCACAAGACAGGTGTTTTTACAAATTTAGATAAAGCTATGAGTTTTGCAGCTACATCTTCATAAAATTAGCAATACATTATAAACGTCTTGTCACACCATTTTCAATAACGACAATAAAAGCTCCATCATATCCTGCTTTAACAGCTTTGTTTTTAAGTGCTATGGCAGCTTCAACAGTGTTTAGTTTACCTGAGAAATAACGGTAAACAGTACCTGATTTTTCTCTCGAAATTTCAGGTAATTTTTTAAAGTTATAAGATTTTACAGCTATAGCGTTAGAACTTGCGGCAATTTGAACTTTATAAGTGAGTCCCGACTTGTTATCTTGTGCTGTAATCACTTGGGAAGAATTACCTTCTTCAATATCAACTGGTTCAACATCAAAGTTATTAATATCTCTATTTTTTTGATATTGGAGAATCGCTTTAAAAATAGAGTTTGCAACTTTATCTTGCCCTGCATTACTTTTCAAAAAATTACGCTCCTCTTTATTAGTTATAAAACCGGTTTCAATTAGAACACTAGGCATATAAGATAATCGCAGTACAGCAAATCCAGCTTGTTTTACACCACGGTTTTTACGTTTTAAAGAAGCCTCTAATTTGATCTGCACATTTGCAGCAATTTCAATACTATTATCTAGAAAATCTTCTTGAGTTAACAAACTTGCTGCAAATGAAGATGGATCGTTAGGATCAAAACCAGCATATTTCTCTTCATAATTATCCTCAAGTAGAATTACAGAGTTCTCTCGTTGTACCACTTCAAGATTGTCATCACTACGATGCAAACCAAGCACCCAAGTTTCGTTTCCTTTGGCGCTTTTATTTGCAGCTGCATTACAATGAACTGAAACAAAAAGATCTGCTTTTGCTTTATTTGCGATAGACGCACGCTCGTGTAATTCAAGAAACACATCAGTAGTGCGAGTGTAGACTACATTAATTTCTGGATTTTTTTCAAGCATTGTTCCTACTTTTTGAACGACTTTAAGTGCAATATCCTTTTCGTTAACAGATCCTACTTTTTTACCAGGATCTGTTCCTCCATGACCTGCGTCAAGAACAATCGTAAAAGTCTTGCTAATTACAGTCGTTGAATCTATAGGCTTATTTGCCTGACTTACAATAGGAAAAGTAATCAATGCAATAATTAAAAGTATATACGTTTTCATTACGGTGTTCATAGGTGTTAAGGTGATTTTTATAAATCCGCTTTCGCGAAAGCGTAATTCTATAAAACGCTTAAAAATTATACGTAGTTTTGACGTTTCAAAAACCAGACCATTTCTATTAACGAATATAGTTTACTGTAGATTGCATTACTTGAAGAGGTATATCATTTTATCAATAGTCTTTTTAACAGCTAGCCATACAAGTTGGGCGCAAGAGCTGCCGACTTCTAGCACGCCCATTCCTGCTAAAAAATCAACGGAACAAACTCCTGTAGAAACTAAACCTGAGGTCACTGAAACACTAGAGATATCAACAGATACTCTCAACCTTCAAAAACCTAAAGACTCTACTAAACGTAAGCCTATACTGGAACACAAACTTATTTCCAGTGCAACAGATTACAAAGAAATAGATCGCATTAACAATATCATTACTTTGTATAATGAAGCAAAAATTGAGTATGGCGACGTCACTCTAGAGGCTGGAAAAATAGTAATGAACATGAATACCGGTGATATATTTGCTTATGGTGTCGTGGATACCGCAGGTGTTTATACACAAAAACCCATCTTCACTCAAGGCAATAGTGTAATAAAACCAGATTCTATTATTTTCAACAAAGATACTCGTAAGGCACTGACGTACAATTCTATTACTGCTCAAGGAGAATTTAATGTAAAGGCCGAAGTGACAAAACGTGTGAACGATTCTGTGTACTTTATGAAACGTGCCATTTTTACCACTTCTAAAGATCCCGATAATCCAGATTATTATTTTCTAGC
This sequence comes from Nonlabens sp., assembly GCA_023301395.1. Lineage (GTDB taxonomy): Bacteria > Bacteroidota > Bacteroidia > Flavobacteriales > Flavobacteriaceae > Nonlabens. The sequence goes on along the minus strand of JALZUY010000245.1, from coordinate 5,034 downwards.
TCGTAAAATCAAATTTGTTCCAGGAAAGAAGATTGTTACTGGACTAGTGAACATGTATATTGCAGATGTTCCTACACCTATAGGTTTACCTTTTGCTTATTTCCCTATGACTACTGAGCGCAAGAGTGGAGTAATCATACCTTCTTTTGGTAATAATAATAATCAAGGTTATTTTTTACAAAATGGTGGTTACTATTTTGCAATCAACGATTATCTAGATTTAACGATACTAGGAGATTATTTCACAAATGGAAGTTGGGGCTCAAGAATAGAGAGTAGTTATAGAAAGCGATATGCCTTTAATGGTAGTTTTAGATTTTTATATGAAAACCAAATTCAAAGTGAGCGCGGTTTTTCAGACTTTCAACAGACCAATCGTTATAATATCAACTGGCAACACAGTCAGGACGCAAAAAGTAATCCTAACAGCCGTTTTAGTGCAAGTGTAAATCTAGGAAGTAGTCAATTTTTTAGACAATCATTTAATCAAGTGAATCAAAGTGCTACACTTGTAAATAACTTAAGTTCTTCTATCTCTTATTCTAAAACGTTTCCTGGAGAACCTCAAGTAAATGTGAGTACTACAATTTCACACAATCAAAACACTAATACAAATACCGTCAACCTAACCTTACCTACTCTACAAGCGAGTGTTTCTAGAGTATTTCCATTTGCCCCAAAAGAAGGTATTAAAAAAGGAATTATCCATAATATCAACATGCAGTATAACTTGCGTGGAGAAAATCGCATCACCACAAATGATGAAGATTTCTTAACTGGTAAAATGTTTGATAATGCAGTTGCTGGTTTAAGACATTCCATTCCTATTTCTACTAACTTTAAAATAGCAAACTTCTTCTCAGTAGGACTCAATGCTAATTATGATGAATCATGGGTTTTTGAAACTATTGATCAGTTCTTAGAAGTTAATGAAAGTGGTGCGCTAGAAACTGTAAGAGATACGGTTACAGGATTTGATTCTTATAGAACTTATGATTTTGGAGCTAGTATAGGTACAACGATTTATGGAAACTGGAAATCTTCAGATAAAGAATCAAAAATTCAAGCAATAAGACATGTGATGCGACCTAGTGTAAGCTATAGCGTAAATCCTAGTTTTGATCAGTATTATGAGCGTTTACTGGATGAACAAGGACTAGATATAGATGATGAGGAACGATTCTTTAGTCGTTTTGAAGGAACTTTATTTAATGCTCCAGGAAGAGTTTATTCAAGTAGCTTAGGATTAGGTATTCAAAACACACTCGAGGCAAAAGTGAGAGATCGAGATTCTACAAAAACAGAACTCAAAAAAATATCGATTCTAAAATCATTTAATGTAAATACTGCATATAACCTGGCTGGTGATTCCTTAAACTGGAGTCCATTACAATTGAGAGGTGTGATCCCTATTTTTAAGAATATAGATTTAAATATAGATGCAAACTTAGATCCTTATGCACTAGATAATAACAATACCCGAGTTGATCGATTTAATATTAATAATGGCGGTAGTTTATTTAGATTAACACGTGCTGGTGCTCGATTCAACTTTAGACTAAGTAATAAAGATTTTGAGAAAGAAGTAGATGGAAAAGATAAAAAATCCGACGATTCTTCACAAAATAGAAATCTACAAAACGGTGGTCGAGAAGATGATCTTTTTGGTGCATCAGTAGATTATGCAAACAGTACTACTTTTGATCAAGAACCGGAGAAAGAGAATGTAGATATTGAAAAAAAACGTTATCGATTTAAAATCCCTTGGAATTTAAATTTTGCTTACACCATGACCTATAATAATGCACAACGACAAAACGAGATTAATAGGCAATCTCTTATGGTGTCTGGTGATGTAGAGTTATCACCTCGCTGGAGTGTAGGTGGAAATACAGGTTATGACTTTTCAAATAATGGCGTTTCATTTACTACATTACGTTTTAATCGTGATCTTGAAAGCTGGAGATTAAGCTTTAACTGGACTCCTATTGGTCCACAAAATAGCTGGTTCTTCTTTATAGGAATCAAATCTGGAGCGCTTAGTGATATCAAATGGGATCAACGTAAACAACCAGATCCACAGTTTTAATTGTTTCTTTTTTAAAGTCAGTTAGTTTCATTAGTAGATTCCACATCAAGTGTTGAAATTCAGATTCAATTTTAAATCGATGCCTATTTATTTTTGATTTAAACTTAGGTTTATGTTTAAATTTTAATATTCCACTATCTTTATCTTATGAAAAAAATAATTTACACAGATCTTGCTCCTAGTCCAATTGGACCATATAACCAAGCGGTTTTAGTTGACACTCCACATCAAAAAACCTTATATACAAGTGGTCAAATCGCTATAGATCCTGCAACTGGTGAACTAAAAATTGATGACTTAAAAGAAGAGACTCATCTAGTGATGAAGCACTTAGAAAGTTTATTGAAACAAGTGGATATGACATTTGAAAATGTGATCAAATCATCTATATTTTTAAGCGACATGAGCAACTTTGCAACTGTAAATGAAATTTATGGAAGTTATTTTAATGAGTCCACTGCTCCAGCAAGAGAAACTGTTGAAGTGGCTAACTTGCCTAAATACGTTAATGTAGAAATATCAGTAATCGCAATGACTTTTTAATATGGCCATAGCAGCATCAGAACTTATATTGAATGATGATGGTAGTATTTATCATCTCAATTTACAACCACATCAACTGGCGCAAACTATAATAACTGTTGGCGATCCAGATCGTGTGAGCACAGTATCAAAACATTTTGATAGTATAGAGCATCGAGTAGGCAAGCGTGAATTCCACACACATACTGGAACCCTAAATGGAAAACGTATAAGTGTGGTGTCTACTGGTATAGGAACTGATAATATTGATATAGTCTTTAATGAATTAGACGCATTAGTCAACATAGACTTTAAAACGCGCGAGATTAAAAAGGAGTTGACACAGCTCGATATCGTTCGTATAGGAACATCAGGTGCGGTACAATCAAATATTCCTGTGGATTCTTTTTTACTATCTCAACGAGGAATCGGTTTTGACTCTTTGTTTCACTGGTATGAGAATGATGGTGGCGATATTGCTTTTGCAAAAGCAGTGCAAGAACAACTTCACTTATCACAAAAAGCCGCAAGACCTTATACCGTTACTTGTGACAATGAACTCGCAGCATTATTCCAAGATGAAAAAATAATTCTAGGAAATACCATTACAAACGTAGGTTTCTATGGACCTCAAAGTCGACAATTGAGACTTAAACCTGCTCATGATCAATTAAATCCAAGCATTGAAGTATTTGAGTTTAAAGGTGAGAAATTGACTAATCTAGAAATGGAAACCGCTGGAATCTATGCGATGTCGCTACTACTAGGACATCGTGCTGTTTCACTAAATGCAATACTTGCTAATCGTGCAAATAGTGAATTTTCTAAGCAACCACAACAAACGATAGAAAACTTAATTAAGTTTACCTTAGATCGACTAACTCGCTAAAAATGGTTTTTCGCAAGTTCTGAAATCATGTTAGTAACAAAGTATTAAGTAAACATTAGCACAAAGAGTTTTATCTTTTCACGACTTTTACTCTCTATGATTACAATTAAAATAGGTGGCGTACCAGAACATTTTAATCTTCCATGGCATTTTGCTATTGAAGATGGTGCGTTTGCAAAAGAAGGTATTGATTTACAATGGCAAGATGTACCAGAAGGTACTGGACGCATGAGTAAATTACTTCGCAGTAAAGAGCTAGATGTAGCCTGTATTCTTACTGACGGTATTGTAAAAGACATTATAGGTGGTAATCCATCGCGCATATTACAAGTTTATGTGGCTTCTCCTCTATTATGGGGCGTACATGCTCCAGGAGATATTGAAGCCGAAAAAACACAACAACTAGAAGATGGTAAGTTTGCAATAAGTAGATATGGTAGTGGATCTCATTTAATGAGTTTCTTACTTGCCAAAAAACACGGTTGGGACACACAAGACTTAGATTTTGAATTAGTTAATACGCTCGATGGTGCTGTAGAAGCACTTTCAAAAAATAAAGCACAACTCTTTTTATGGGAACGTTATATGACGCAACCTATAGTAGATCAAGGGATTTTTAAGAGACTAGAAACCATTGCCACACCTTGGCCTAGTTTTGTAATCGCCGCTACCCAAGAATGTATTGCAGAGAAAGAAGAAGCTCTAGCTAAAGTCCTTTCTATCATTAACCGTTATACAGCCGACTTTAAACAAATTCCATCCATAGATCGTACGATTGCCTCACACTATAATCTGCAGGTAGGTGATGTGCAACAATGGTTGCTGCGCACGGAATTTAGCGATGATCAATTATGGAAAGAAACTGTAGATAAAATCAATAATGAATTTAGCGCAGTAGGAATAATTGATAAAGAAGTTCCTCTAGAAGAATTGATCTACGACCTTCCTAAGTTGGATGAGGAAGAGTAGACGTTTGATCTAGGACTCGAAATAGTAGAATGAAAAACAAATCAGAATTCTATTTAAAGATAATTTCAATTGTTGCTTATTGTTTAATCATTATCGCAGGTTCTTTCATAGGAATACCATTAATAATGTGGATTGTATTCACCTGTTTTGACTTTTTAAAAATTGAACAATTAGTTTCAATAGCTGCTTTAACTGGTATAATTATTTTATTTACTAAATATTCGAAATCTAGAGCTGTAAAAATTGTTGGATTTCTATTTATGCTTTCTCCGTTCTTTATTTTTCACATGAATGCTTCTAATTACGACTTTTTCTATCCTACTTTTTACATCCCATTATCGATTTTCATCATTACTCAGCTACTATTGATTATAAGGTCTGGTATTTTAAAAAGTAAAATCTAGAATAATATTTAATTATCATCATTACGAGCGCAGCGCGTTAATCTGCTGTTCGTATTAACAATGATAGATTTCTCAGTCGTTGTTTTTCGAGCAATCACGTTTACCAATTGATTTCTTCCTTTCCCATTTCTAGTAATATCTCGTTAACTCTAGAGAATTGC
>JALZUY010000244.1 GCA_023301395.1 Nonlabens sp. | reverse complement strand
ATATCCATTGAATATTGAATCTAGACACGTTAAAACTTACTTTGCAAGTGCTGCACCTTCAAACAGCAGTACTGGATCTATATCCTTAGAGATGAGTAATTCTATGATCCTTTTACCTAAGGTACCTATGAAACGTCGTTACTTTGATCAACGTGTAGGATGGTTTGCAAGAGGACAACAAGATTATGGGCTTGATGCACAACAAACAAAAACAGTTCGTTATTTAGACCGTTGGAAACTAGAAGTTAAGGATGAAGACATGGCTAAATTTAAAGCCGGTGAACTGGTAGAGCCAAAAAAGCAAATCGTTTATTACATCGATCCAGCAACTCCTATGCAATGGAGGAAATATATCAAACAAGGAATTGAAGACTGGCAAGTAGCGTTTGAAGCTGCAGGTTTTAAAAATGCCATTATCGCTGCAGATGCTCCAACTAAAGAAGAAGATCCAGACTGGAGTCCAGAAGATGTACGCTACTCAGTAGTGCGTTATCTAGCATCTCCTATTCCTAATGCAAACGGACCTCACGTATCTGATCCACGTAGTGGAGAGATTCTTGAATCTGACATTAACTGGTATCACAACGTGATGACTTTATTAAGAAACTGGTTCTTTGTACAAACAGCTTCGATCAATCCAGATGCGCAGTCAACAGAATTTGATGAAGAAGTAATGGGGCGTTTAATACGTTTTGTGAGTTCTCACGAAGTAGGTCATACACTTGGATTACCACACAACATGGGTAGCTCAGTTGCTTATAATGTAGAAGACTTACGTAATCCTGCATTTACTAAAGAATTTGGAACAGCACCATCTATTATGGATTATGCACGTTTCAACTATATAGCACAACCTGGTGATGGTGATGTAGCTTTAATGCCTAACATTGGGCCATATGACAAGTATTCTATCTCATGGGGTTATAGACCTATTTTTGACAAAACTGCCAAAGAAGAAAAAACTGTTCTAGATCAATGGATTCTTGAAAAAGCAGGAGATCCTGTTTACAGATTTGGTCGCCAGCAACGAGGTGTTGTAGATTATACGAGTCAGACTGAAGATTTAGGAGATGACTCTATGAGAGCAAGTACTTATGGAATTAAAAACCTTCAAAGAATTATTCCTAACTTAGGTAAATGGACTGGAAAAGAAGGTGAAAACTTTGATGATCTAGAGACTATGTATGGTCAAGTAGTGGGACAATTCAACAGATATATGGGACATGTCACTGGCAATATAGGTGGAGTGAAAGAAACTTATAAAGCTTATGGTCAAGAAGGCGCTGTTTATGTTCATGCTTCTAGAGATAAGCAAACAAGAGCAATGCAATTCTTACAAAAAGAATTATTTACAACACCAACATGGTTGATTGATCAGAATATTTTCAACAAGTTTGAATCTGATGGCGCTATAAACCGCATACGTGGTGTACAAGTTCGTTCATTGAATAGCGTATTAGACTTCGGTCGTATGGCTCGTTTAATGGAAAACGAAGAGGTAAATGGATCTAGCGCATACGGCTTACTGGAAATGATGCAAGACTTAAGAAAAGGGATTTTTAGTGAACTTTCTAAAGGTCAAACTATCGATCGTTACCGTCGTAATTTACAGAGAGCTTATGTAGAACGTCTTGAATTCATAATGACTAATGAACAACCTAGAGGTAGATTTGGAGGTAGTTCTATAGACGTTGTTCAAAGTGACATACGTCCTATCGTACGTGCTGAGTTAAAGCAATTGAAAGCAGACACAAAGAGAGCGATCAGTCGTACAAAAGACCAATTGTCTAAAATACATTTACAGGATCTTGTAGAGCGTATCGATATGATATTGGATCCTAAATAGTGAGTTAATTACGCTTTCGCGGAAGCGTATACAACATCATAAATTCTTTAAAACTGCCTTCTTTTATGAAGGCAGTTTTTTTTATTCCTGTTTTAGAAAAGTTTATCTTGCACAAATGAATTTCTTACTTTACATAGATCCTAACATAGGCTTAATGATTGCTCAAGGAGCTGTTGCTGCTTTTGCGGGATTTGTTCTTTTTTACAAAACTGTAATCGCAACGATTAAAGGCTGGTTAGGGATGAACAGCAATACAGATGACTCCAGTTTTGACGACATGTATGATGAGAACGACTTAAAAGACGATTAATGCTCAGGCATCCTGCTTCTTACCGTGATCCATCTGGTTTTATATTTAAAAAAGATGGTGTCTTTTTAAGACAAATCAATCCATCCTATTTTGAAGAATATGAGGTGATTAAAAAAGCCTGTATTTATAATGAGCTATGGAATAAAGGCTGGTTAATACGGCATGAAGAAATTGAGAACACTGAGAAACGTATTATTATTCAGCCGGATCAGCTTGATTTTGTTACTTATCCATATGAGTGGTCATTTACCGCTTACAAGCACGCTGCTCAACTTACTCTCAGGCTGCAATTGTTTTTATTAGAAAAAGGGTTTTCACTTAAAGATGGTAGTGCTTTTAACATCACATTCCACAAAGGAAAAGCGCTTTTCATAGACACCTTAAGTATAGAACGTTATCGAGAGAATGAGCCATGGAAAGCATTGAAACAATTCAATGAGCATTTTTTTGCACCACTTATTCTTGCTCAACAATACGGAAGTTTTTATTTAAAAACATTACAAAGTCGCATTGATGGTTTTCCATTAAAAGAAGCGTCAAAATTACTGTCTTGGAAATCAAAATTGAGCCCTACGGTTTATTCACACATTCATTTCTTAGGTAAAAAAGAAAGTAATAACACTGGTGAATTGATTGAAGACTCAAAATATAAAGGCTTATCAAAATCAGCACAGATTAAGATGTTGAAATCTCTAGAACTTCATATAGCCCAGATGTTTTTAAAAGAAAACACGGAATGGAGTGCTTATTACAAGCAAACTAATTATCAAAACGCATCATTTGAAATAAAGAAAAAATTTGTTTCTCTATGGACTCAGGAGATTGTTGCTCAAAAAGTAATTGATGTAGGTGGTAACGATGGAACCTTTGGTAAAGAGGCCTTGAAACATGCTAATCAAGTAATTATAGGTGATATTGATCAAAGTGCCATTGATAATTGTTATACCGATTGCTTAAAAAATAAAGAGACTGCTTTAACATCCATTGTAACAGACTTATTACAACCTGCAGCAGCTATAGGTTTTAATAATAAAGAAAGAGATTCTTTTATTGATCGTGTTAAAAGCTATAGTCCAGATTTAATTATGGCTCTCGCATTGATTCATCATATCACTTTGTCTGGTAATGTACCTTTTGAAATGAGTGCCGCATTCTTTAAATCATTAAGTCCTTATTTACTTATAGAGTTTCCAGATCGAGAAGATAGTTGGGTTCAATTTATTCTAGATAGTAAACGAGATGCTCGACATCTTTTTAATGATTACAATTTGGATCAGTTTGAAAAATGTTATGCTCCTTATTTCACAGTGATTAAAAAAGAGCAAATCCCAAATACTCATCGCACTTTATTTTTAATGAAGCGCCATGAAGGATAAAATCATTATTTATCTTAATAGTAACAACCACTACTGGTGGACAGTAGGATTGTTGCCTGGAGTTTACGCCCTAAGTTATTTATATAGCAACAATTATACACTAGTTAATTCCTGGACTCAGTTTTTATATTTAAGCCTTTATCTAATCCTAGCACCTAGTTTACTTGTCGCTATTGTCAATCGTCTCATAAAAAACAGCAATGACAGAATTAAAGAGGTTTTTAACAGTAGTGCATTCATCATAAATACAGCAATTACTTTATCGCTTGTTATTTATTTAGGCTGGAGATGGAAAGCATTAATTCTTGTGGGAATAGTTGCTGTTTTAATGAGTTGGTTTATTGGTAAGCATTATAAAAAAGGTGTGTTGCTTTTAGTTTTTATGAGTATTCTAGGAATCGGGCAGTTTGCATATTATTTTTTTACTGATATTTTACAAAAAGAAAATTGGGTAAAAGAAAGTACGTTACCGCAATTAGAATTTAAAAAGAAACCTAATATTTATTACATACAGCCAGATGGGTATGCAGGAAAAACAGCGTTAGAAAACGTTCACTACCATTATGATAATTATGATTTTTATCAAGAACTAATCCCGCGTGGTTTCCATATTAATCATGATTATCGCAGTAATTACCCTTCTACTCTTACTTCAAACGCAGCTCTTTTCACTGGTCAACATCACTTTTATGAAAACGGAGATTTAAAGAACGAACTTTTTAACGCTCGACAAATCATAATGGGCGACAATCCAGTACTACGATCTTTTAAAAATAATGGTTATGAAACCACAGCTATTTTACAGCACCGCTATTTACTGCTCAACCATCCAGAGGTTGCCTATGATAGAATAAATATTGAAAAAAATGAAATGTCTATATTACCAAATTACTGGCTAGACAAAGATTACTTAGCTGATTTAAAAAAAGCTATAGATACTGCTTCCACGAAACCTCAATTCTATTTTATAGAAATTTTAGAACCTGGTCATATTACTGGACTACCATCAAATAATACTACTGCTAAAAATGAACGAGATATTTATATAAACAAACTCAATGCCGCTAGTTTGAAACTGTACGACATGGTAGATTCCATCAATAAAAATGATCCAGACTCAATTATCATCATAGCTGCAGATCATGGTGGTTTTGTAGGATACAATTATGCTACAGAGAGTTATATAAATACTACAAATAACGTAACATTGCATCAAGGAATATTTAATTCTTTGTTTGCCATTAAAGCTCCGAGTGGTTTTGAACCTTATCAAGAAAATATAAAAAGTAGTATTAGTCTTTTCCCTACTTTATTTAGCTTCTTAGCAGAGAAACCGGTGGTAAATGACAAAATTGACAATAGCAGTTATCAGTTGATTAAAAATGGCACACAAAGTGGTATCTATAGATATTATGATGATGAAGGAAACTCAATTACAGAAAAATTACAGTAGAGCTTTTATATTTCTGCTCTTTACAGCAATGGCATTTTTATCTCAAGCGCAATCGTGTGTTTGTTTTCAAAATCATTTTTTAAATGATTATAAAGAAGCAGACTTTGTTGCACAAATAACTATTACTGATTTGAGTTCAAATCACAGAATGATAAATGAGGATCGTGCGCAATTCAATATAACTACTACTTTTAAAGGTCAAGCATCATCACCGTTATTTATTAAGCAAGAAATAGGTAATAGTAATAACAATTCTAATTGCAGACTTTTCCTTAAAACAGGTGATGAAGTTATCGTTTTTGCGCAAATAATAAATAATGAGTTAGTAACCACCTCTTGTAAACGTAATAGTTTTATTTACAAAAATGATCCAAAATTTAATACTGATAATCAAAACCTGACTGGCACTCTTAAAGCTCTGTCTCAATTCAACAAACGAATAGAACAATCTTCTACAGACTGTACATCCTTAAAAAATGACACTGATGTGATTAAAGGCATTAGAAAACTTAAATTAAAAGAGGAACAAGCATATTTTGGATTGTATAATATAAAATTCTCTGAAGAAGGAAATATTGAATTCATAGGGGTATTATCTCCATTCAATAAAGAAATTGACAAGAAAATTAGGATCATGCTTATCAAAAAAAAATGGGGTAATTGTGAACTTAGCAAGAATCAAGAACTACTTGTAGGCTACTTCTATCATCCAAGTTCTACATATAGAAAAGCATACTTAAGCACTTTCTAGGCCAACTTAGATTCTTTAGCTTTTAAAAAGTAAAAACCCGCTACTAAAACAAGTAAAAGAATGGGCTGTGTTAAAAAACGGCGCACATAAAAAAGTGCCATTTTCATAAAATCTGAGTTTGCTTCCAGAAGGAACAAAAATGTTATCATCAATACAACATAAGCAAATAAATACACCCATAATGCAGCATCTATAAAACTCTTTTTCTTGTATAAAAACCAAATAATCCAAAGGGATAATACCATGTTGAAAAGGTATCTAAGACTAGTTCCAGCAACTATTTTCCAATTTGATAAATTGGGTAAATCATAAAGTTGGAAATTTGAATGGAAATAATAATACAACGGGTCATGAAATAACTCCACTTCAAATATTCTTACACAAACCATAAGAACGATAAAGATCCCAACACCTACAGCTGAAAATAATCTAGATAAAGTCATAATTTTTGGGCTGTTTAATCCAATATAACCATAATAGAATTACAGATCCATATATGGCCGATGGAAAGACTATATCATGTGAAATATAATTATATTCAGGATATTGATACTTAATAACAGCAAGCGCAACCAATCTCAAAATATTAACTATATATATAAAAAGTAATCCAGTCAAGATGAAAAGGATTGTTTTTTTCCATGCTTTTGCGAAAGCGAGAACAAAAGCAACAAAGAGAATCATCACACTAACAGCATTACAACCTTCTATTACACGATACACTACTTGTTTATTAAAATACATATAAATTGAAGGATGGTGCGGTACATTAACAATACGAGCGTCATAACCTAATGCCACCAAAGATTGTTGAGCCTGATAGGAAACTTGAGAAGTTATTGGGTCGGGAGAATTCATTTCTGAAAAACCTTGTTGTAAAAACAAATAATACAACAGCGACATCGCAATGTAAATAACACTAAAAGTCGCTACAAATTTAAAAACAGGTATGTAAGAACGTAGAGTACTCAAATAGAAAATTTTTATAACAAAGTTACCTATTAAAAGACATCATAGACTTAATTTTACCAACTTTTAAAATATTGCAATGAAATTAGAAAATCTTAAGCCCGAAATAACAAAACTAATAAATCAAGCTGATCAGATACCAATTTTAAAAATGCAACGAATATGTGACTTATTACAGTCACAGGTTTCTTATTATGATTGGGTAGGTTTTTACATGGCACATGAAACAGAACGCACATTACACTTAAAATCACAAGCTGGTGAACCTACTGATCATACAGTGATACCTTTTGGCAAAGGGATATGTGGTCAAGTTGCTGTTTCGAATGAAAACTTTGTTGTGGAAGATGTGCATGCTCAAGACAATTATATTGCATGTAGTATTTATGTAAAAAGTGAAATAGTGATTCCTTTATTCAGGGATGGCAAGAATATAGGTCAAATAGACATCGATAGTAATACTGTAAATGCCTTCTCTAATAAAGACGAGCGATTTCTTGAATGGGTAAATCAACAAGTATCGACGATTCTTTAAGAATGGGAAAAGAGAAAATTATAGTTAGAGATAGTCCTCCAAATTTATTTTTTAATTTGCTAGGATCCATCGCTATAATGGTATTCTTTATACTTTTAGTAACAGCCTTTACCACTACTGATTTCAGTAATGATACTGGGTGGAAACAATGGTCGAGTATGATTTTTAGTGCTATAGTAGTTCTCGGCTATGGGCTTAAACCTATACTTGTACAGCAAGTACATTTTGATTTAAACAAGAATACATTTCAAAAAGGTTATCGTCTAGGTCCAGTTTCATTAGGGAAATGGAAGAATCTTCCGGAGACTGATTACATTTCTATTTTTAGACAACCTCTTAAAAATGGTAAGTTTAATTTTGAAATGAATCTATGGTATGATGACATTAGACATATAGAGTTATTCTATTTTGATGATGGAGTGATAGGATATAGAACATCTTTACAGGTCGCTCAAGCATTAAAAGTAACCCTAGTTGATGCTAGAATACCTAATGAAACTATACAAATACCTTTTAAAGATTAATTTGCTGATTTAACATTCTTTTCCCACTGCCAGGCACTACCAAGAGAGTCTTCTAATGAGCGATGTGCTTTCCAGCCTAGAACTTTATTAGCACGCTCAGTATCTGCAAATGCCGCAGTAACATCTCCATCTCTTCTAGCTACTATCTTATAATTAAGTGTTTCCCCAGTAGCGATCTCAAATGCTTTTACCACTTCTAGAACTGTAGAACCATTACCTGTTCCTATATTGAAAGTTTCAAAATTAGAATCAGCCTTATTGTTCATTAAGCGTTCTAAGGCGATTACGTGAGCTGCTGCTAAATCCATTACATGGATATAATCCCTTATAGCTGTTCCATCTCTAGTAGGATAATCATCACCAAACACTGAGAGTTGTTCTCTCAATCCTATTGCTGTTTGAGTAATGTATGGTATTAAATTCTGCGGAGTTCCTAGAGGTAATTCGCCTATTAAACCAGTGTGATGAGCTCCTACAGGATTAAAATAACGTAATGCAATGGCACTTAATGACGATTTAACTCTACAAACGTCTTGAATAATTTCTTCTCCTATTTGCTTTGTATTACCGTAAGGAGATTCGGCGGGTTTTACGGGTGCTGATTCCGTTATAGGTAATTCATCTGCCTGTCCGTAGACTGTACAAGAGGAACTAAATATTAAATGAGCTTGCTCCTTATCTTGTAATTCCTGAAGCAAATAAACAAGAGAATTAATGTTGTTCTCGTAGTACAATAGTGGATTTTCCACACTCTCACCAACCGCCTTTGATGCTGCGAAGTGTATCACACTTTTTATGTCAGTGTGTGTTTTGAAAAAGTTTTTTAATTCATTTTTATTACGCACATCTATTTTCTCAAACTCAGGTTTCTTTCCACAAATTTTTTCTATTCCATCCAGAACATCTAGAGAAGAATTCGATAAATTATCGATTACAATTACATCATAGTTTCTATTCAAAAGTTCAACTACTACATGAGAACCGATAAAACCTAAACCACCTGTAACTAAAATCTTCATGAAAAAATTATTATGAGCTAAAAATAATCATTTATGACCTTTTAAGAATAATAAATACTAATAGTAATTCACTCAAAAAAAGCAATAAAAAAAGGTCTTCATTTCTGAAGACCTTTTGTGGGCGCTAAGGGATTCGAACCCCTGACCCCTTGGGTGTAAACCAAGTGCTCTGAACCAACTGAGCTAAGCGCCCTAAAAGCGGATGCAAATATAATAGCTTTCTTTGAACTTGCAAGTATTATTTTTAAAAATCTCAAATAACTTCTGCAACGACAAAAATACTACCAGTGACAACTATCAAATCATCCTTGTGCGCCAGCTTTTTAGCTCTATCCAGCGCTATGGAAATACTAGAATATTTTTTATAATTCAGCTTTTTTTTATCGAAAAAAGAAGACAATACTTCAGTTTTCATTCCTCGAGGAACGTCTGGCTTTGAAATATGGTAAAAAGCATTTACTGGAAGCAAGTTTAAAACTTCATTTACATCTTTATCTGTTACCATTCCCAGAACAAAGTGCAGCTGTTTAAAGTTCTCTTTTTCTAATTGCTTGATTAGAGTTTTAATCCCAGATGGATTGTGAGCTGTCTCTGCCACAACTCTAGGATTAACCTGCAATTGCTCATAACGACCTCTTAAACCCGTATTATTAACCACATTCAAAAGCCCCGTTTCTAACTGTTGTTGACTAAAATTAAAGCATTTGTTTGCTTTTAAAACCTTGAGTACTGTACAAGCAGTTCTAATATTATCTTGCTGATAACTACCTCTCAAATCTGATGGTAGTGCTTTTAAGCGATGATTTACCTGATGATAATTTGCTGTTTTTAGAATCGCTTTTTCACGAAAGCTATTTCTTAATGAACTGCGTCGCTCTCCTACTACTACTGGAACATTTTTTTTAATGATTCCAGCTTTTTCAAAGGCAATCTTGAGCAATGTATTCCCGAGTATGGAAACATGATCTTTATCAATGGACGTAATAACAGAAACTAATGGTGTAATAATATTTGTGGAATCTAATCTACCTCCTAAACCTGTCTCTATAATTGCAACATCGACATCTTCAGACTTAAAGTACTGAAAAGCCATTCCTACGGTCATCTCAAAAAATGACAGCTGATGTAGTTCAAAGAAAGATTTATGATTTTTAATAAAATCAACTATAAATTGCTGAGAAACCATCTCACCATTTATTCTTACGCGTTCTCTAAAATCTTTTAAATGAGGTGAAGTGTACAAACCTACTTTATAACCAGCTTCTTGTAAAACACTGGCGATCATATGGCAAGTACTACCTTTACCGTTAGTACCAGCAACATGAATAGATTGAAATGATTGATGTGGATTCTCTAGATAGTTATCTAGTAAAATAGTATTGTCAAGATTTGCCTTGTAGGCCATTTTTCCCACGCGTTGATACATAGGTAACTGACTGAAAAGCCATTGAAGCGTTTGCTGATAATTCAAGATTATTCTCCTACTTTGAAAATTACTTCCACAAATCCTATTTGAATATCCTTAGCATCCGCAGCCGAACTGAAACTGTAAGTCTCCGCACTCTTCTTTGCAGCAGTTAGTAAACAAGAGGCTCTATTAGTGGTTCCTTTTTTACCAGGAATAGCCTGTACTACTTTACCGCTTTTATTCACGTGAATTTCTACAATCACCGTTCCTGTTTCAAAACAATCTGGCTCCGCTCCTTTACCAGATAGTGCTTTTCTACCACCTAAACTTGATCCTCGCCCACTATCTCCAGTAGCTCCTGGTGTACCGTAATAAGAATTAGCATAAGGATCTCCATTTATATCTCCTCTATTACCTGGTCCATCTCCAGGACCTTCACCGCTATTATCTGCTCCATCTACTGGTGTTGCACCGGTAACATTACTCAAGGCATCTAATACTGATTGAGATGGTTTAGGGTCTGGCTTTGGTTCAGGTTTAGTAACAACTGGTTCAGTAACCGGTGTTGTAACTGGATCAGTAACATTAGGGTCTGAATTGATAACTGGAGCATCTGTATTATCTTGTGTTAATACATTATCTACTTGTGGTGTATTTTGTTCTACTGGAACTGGATTTGATACTGGTGTTACTTTTGTAGCCTCGGCTGGTTCCACTGGCCCAGAACCTACCGCTGTATTCCCAAAATTAATGGCAATTCCTACTTCTTCTGGCGGTTCAATGACGTTGATTACTGAGACAAATTTAAATAAGAGCACTAATACGAGAATTAGTGATACACTAATTCCAGCTGCTATTTTCTGTTCTTTAGTCTCTAAATAACTCATATCTATTTGTTTTTTACAGCCAGCACAATCTGTATTTTATTTCGATTTGCAATATCCATTACTTTAACAGAATAACTTACCGCAGCATCTTTATCAGATCGTAACATTATTGTAGGCTTTTCTGTACCATCCAAGATTTCTAGTATCTTACTTTCTAAGTTTTCTTCCGTCGCTTTATCAGTATTAACAGCAAAATCTCCATCTTTTGAAATACTCACGGTCACCTTTCCTTGTGTTTGAGTTTTTCCTCCAGCACTAGGTAATACTAAATCTAACGCTTGTGGAGTTACAGAAGAAGAAGTAATTATAAAAAACACTAATAAAAGAAATACAATGTCAGTCATGGACGACATCGAGAATTCTGGACTTACTTTATTTCTACCTCTTAAATTCATAATTAGGCAGGTTCGTTTAAAAGATCCAAGAAGTCAGACGCATTTTCTTCCATCTGATGTACTACTTTATCTGTCTTTACTACGAGATGATTGTAACCTATATAGGCTACAATTCCAACTATAAGTCCAGCAACTGTAGTTAGCATGGCAGTTTGAATACCACCTGCAAGATTTGCTATATCTGCACTTCCTTTTTCAGCTGCTAACTCTCTAAAAGTAATGATCATACCTATTACCGTTCCTAAAAACCCTATCATAGGTGCAGCACCAGCAATGGTTGCTAGCATACTCACATTTTTCTCTAGTTTATAAACTTCTAGTTTGCCCGCATTTTCTATGGCACTGTTAATGTCTTCGAGAGGTGAACCAATACGACTTATTCCTTTTTCAGTGAGACGTGCTACTGGAGAATCTTCTTTTGCACAAAGCATTTTTGCACTATCGAGTCGACCGTTAGAAATATGATCCTTTATTTGCAGCATGAAATTGCTGTCTATTTTGGAGCTTGCCTTAATTTTCATAAGTCGCTCAAAGTAAATATAAAGAGCAAATAATAATAATAATGTAAGCACACTAACAATTATCATTCCTGCCGGACCACCGGATTTTATTAACTCTATTAAAGATTCAGATTCTTCATGAACAAGAGTCACTGACTCTGTAGTAATATCTGCGGTTTCTTGAATAAATAGATTCATTAATTTCTTTCTTAGTTAGATTAGTAACGTTTAATATATATTAAAGATTGCATTATGTAAAAGAGACTTCTTGTATCACGCTTCCGCGAAAGCGTAATTAAAATCACTACTACAATAATACTGATTTATTATAAGAACATCATTACACATGCTAGACCTACTAAGGTCAACACTATTGTATAAGGAAATGCCATTTTTGCCATACGACCGTAAGACAAGTTAATGACAGGAGCTAGTGATGATGTCAATAAAAACAAGAATGCCGCTTGACCGTTAGGTGTAGCCACACTAGGCAAGTTAGTACCTGTATTTATAGCGATTGCGAGCTGCTCATAAGTCTCTTTAGTAATTTTATCAGCATTATATGCCGCTTCAACTTCTCCTATGTATACAGTTGCCACAAAAACATTATCTGATATCATACTGAGCACACCATTTGCTAGATAAAATATAGCCGGTTGACTTGCTGGATCTTGATTTAAAGCCCAGTCAATAATAGGTTTGAATAAATGTTGATCATGAATCATAGCAACGATTACGAAAAATACAATTAACAATCCTGTAAATGGTAATGCTTCTTCAAATGCTTTACCTAAGGAATGTTCTTCAATAATTCCCATAAATGCTGTTTGAACAACGATCAATCCTAAACCTATAAAACCTACTGGAGCTATGTGTAATGCAAGTCCCGCGATAAGTAAAACAGCCGAAACTCCTTGAACTATTAATCCATATTTTTCTTTCTTAGTACGTTCAGCATCACGTTTTTCCATCCAACCTTCAATAATTTGACGTACCACCGGTGGCATTTTTTGACCAAATCCAAAGATTTTAGTAGTCTCTAACAATGCTGTGGTCAATAATCCTGCAAAAAACACAGGTATAGTGATAGGTGCCATTTTCAAAAAGAATTCAACAAATTGATTGTCTTTACTAATTATTTCGGCTGCAGCTAATTTCCCGCCAATTAATAAATTTTGAGGTTCTCCTACGATAGTACAAACTCCACCTAACGCAGTTCCTACAACACCATGCATTACTAAACTGCGTAAGAATGAGCGAAACTCTTCTAAAGTTTCTCCACTTAATTGTTCTCTATCTAATGTATTATTTTCATCTAAATCTAAATCGCTAGAATGTATTTTATGATACACATTATAGAAACCAAGTCCTACACTTATCAATACAGCCGTAACCGTAAGTGCATCTAAGAAAGCAGATAATACAGCACTTATTACTACGAAAAATAATGATAAGATTAATTTAGATTTCACTCGTGTAAACAGCTTTACAAAGATGTACATAAGTAATGGCTTCATGAAATAAATTCCAGCAACCATAAAAACTAGTAGAAGTATCACGTCTAAATTCTGTGTTACTTCATAAAAAACACCGTGATCCAATCCAGGTTCACCTGCGCTAGTGAGACCAAGTGCTAGTACTTGAATAGCAAGTAATCCACCAGATTGTAGTGGATAACATTTAAGAGCCATTGCTAAACAGAAAATAAACTCAGCTATAAAAATCCAACCCATTACGGTACCATTCAGAACAAAAAATGCTGCGGTATTAAATACTAAAAATGCAAGTATGGTTGATTTGAACCAAGTCGGGCTATTACCTAAAAAAGATTTAAACATTAAACTAGTTGTTTTAAAGCGATTTCAAATGCCGTAGAGCTTATTTGAGAACGCGAGCTGTTATTATTATATGTATTTTGGATTGCGTTACGTATAGTCATACTTGTATCGTTAAAGATAGCTTCATCGGTCATTTGTACACGACGTTCCATAAAATATGCAAAAACTCTTGCCATACCACAATTTGATATAAAATCAGGAATAAGACTAACTTTTTCATCTGTATGTTCCATAATGGATCCAAAGAAAATTTCTTTATCTGCAAATGGAACATTTGCACCACAAGATATTACTTCAAGTCCTGAGACTATCATTTGATCAATCTGATTTTGACTTATTAATCTAGACGCTGCACATGGAGCAAAAATCTCTGTTTTTAATGACCAAATCCTGTCATTTACTTCTTCAAAGGGAATTAAGTTATTTGCTCTAAGTGTATTCCCATCCTTATTAAGAAACATTTCTTTAATTTCCTCAAAAGAGAAGCCATCTTCATTTATCAATCCTCCTACACGATCAATAATTCCAACAACCTTAGCACCCATTTGTGCTAGATAATATGCAGCAGCACTACCTACATTCCCAAAACCTTGGACAACCGCTCTCTTTCCTTTAACATCTCCACCATATATATAATAGAAATGTTTAACAGCCTCAGCCACACCGTATCCAGTAATCATGTCTGCAACAGTATATTTTCTAGAAACATCTGGGGAAAAAATAGGGTTTTCAATCACTTTTATAACACCTTGACGTAATTGACCGATACGATTTATCTTGTCAGCCTCAGTAGGAGAAAAATGACCATTAAAAACACCTTCTTGAGGATGCCAAACTCCACAATCCTCAGTCATAGGTATAACCTCATGAATTTCATCTACATTAAGATCACCACCGGTACCATAATAATTTTTAAGTAATGGAGAAACTGCTTTATACCATCTCTCCAAAACCCCTTTTTTACGTGGATCTTGAGGATCAAAGTTAATTCCACTTTTTGCTCCACCTATTGCTGGACCTGAGACCGTAAATTTGATTTCCATAGTTTTAGCAAGTGAGAGAACTTCATTTTTATCAAGTCCTACTCTCATACGTGTTCCGCCACCGGCAGCTCCACCTCTTAAGCTATTGATTACTGTCCAGCCTTCTGCATCAGTCTCGGGATCATTCCAATGGAATACTATTTCGGGCTCAGCGTTTTCATAACGCTTTAAAAGTTCCTTCATTTTGTGGTATCAAGTTAGTCTAGACAAATATAAAAAACACTTGACCACTAAAGCTGCTTTTTACAATTTCTTAGGGTAGATATATTTCTCCACTAGAATGATCCTTTATTGCACCAGTAACTGAGGCTAAACAATTATTTTCATTTCTTAATCTCAACACACCTAATAGACCAAAAATAAGAGCCTCTTTGTATTCAATAATATTAGAATCTGGTATAATTAAAAATGATTTTAGGTGATATTCAATACGCTTAATTAAGTGTTCATTATAAGCACCACCACCAGTAACAAGCACTTTTGCATTCACTTTAATAGAATCAGCAATCTGTATGGCAATATGCTCTGTAAAAGTAGCTAGTGCATTTTGTGGGCTATCAATTTCATCAATAATGCCCCAGATGTGAGCGTTTACCCATTCCATACCTAATGACTTAGGAGCTTGAAGATTATAGAAATCTAATTCATTAAGTTGGTTTAATATATCAATATTTATTTCTCCTGCTTTCGCGAAAGCGCCTTTATCATCATATTCTGCTCCTAATTTATTTGCAAAAAAATTCAAAACCACATTTACAGGAGATACGTCGTATGCTATTCGTTCACCACATTTATCAAATGAGATATTTGCAAATCCACCAAGATTCAAACAATAATCATATTCAGAAAACAGTAACTTATCACCTATTGGAACCAATGGTGCGCCTTGTCCTCCATATCCAACATCCTGAACTCTGAAATTACAAATTGTTCTAAGCCCTATCAATTTACCAATATCAGGTAAATTACCAATTTGCAATGTTATTCCATCAACAGGTTGATGACGAATTGTATGACCATGACTGCATACTGCGAGGATATTATCAATTTGATTTGTAAGTATAAACTGTTTAATCGCATCAGTCAAATAGTGAGTATAATCTAGATTTAAAGAAGTCAACTCATCATCATCAAGCCCTACACCTCCTGCAAGACGTGCTTTCCAATCGGAACAATAATTTAAAGATTTTACTGCTTTAACCTGAAAACTCCATGAAGTACTCCGTACTAATTCCATAGAAACGATATCTATTGCGTCAAGAGAAGTTCCAGACATCACACCTATAACGTTATAACACTGATGGTTCATAGAAAAATTGTATTGAATATACTCTTAAATAAGCTTAGATTTGCAAAGATAAATGAAGTATTAATCATATAATAAATACATGGATTTTAGTTTAACAGAAGAGCATTTAATGATACGTGATGCGGCAAGAGATTTTGCTCGCACCGAGTTACTTCCTGGAGTAATTGAAAGAGACAGAGAACAACACTTCCCAAAAGAACTAATTACCAAAATGGGTGATTTAGGTTTTCTAGGAATGATGGTAGATCCAAAATATGGAGGTGGCGGAATGGACACAACGAGCTATGTTCTTGTCATGGAAGAGCTTTCAAAAATTGACGCAAGTGCAAGTGTTATCGTATCTGTAAACAATTCATTGGTTTGTTATGGACTAGAGACTTATGCAAATGAAGATCAAAAACAGAAGTATTTAACGAAATTAGCTGCCGGGAAATCAATAGGAGCTTTTTGTTTAAGTGAACCAGAAGCTGGTAGTGATGCCACATCGCAAAGAACAACAGCGATTGACATGGGAGACCATTATATATTAAATGGTACAAAAAATTGGATCACAAATGGTAGTAGTGCAGACTATTACATAGTAATTGCTCAAACTGATAAAGAAAAAGCGCATCGCGGTATTAATGCATTTATTGTCGAAAAAGGATGGGATGGGTTTGAAATTGGCCCTAAAGAAGATAAATTAGGAATAAGAGGAAGTGATACACACTCCTTAAACTTCAATGATGTTAAAATTCCAAAAGAAAACAGAATAGGTGAAGATGGTTTTGGTTTCAAATTTGCGATGAAAACACTTGCAGGTGGTAGAATCGGCATTGCAGCCCAAGCTTTAGGTATCGCAAGCGGCGCATTTGAACTTGCTAGAGATTATAGCAAGCAACGTAAAGCGTTTGGCACAGAAATCTGTAATCATCAAGCGATCGCATTTAAACTGGCAGATATGAAAGTAAACATTGATGCATCAAGACATCTAATCATGCATGCAGCATGGATGAAAGATAACGGAATGGATTATAACGTTGCTGGATGTACTGCCAAGTTATTTGCTTCACAAACTGCAATGGATACAACTATCGAGGCAGTTCAAGTTCATGGTGGAAATGGATATGTAAAAGAATATCATGTAGAACGTCTAATGCGAGATGCAAAAATCACCCAAATTTATGAAGGTACATCAGAGATACAAAAAATAGTTATATCAAGAGATTTACTAAAAGTTTAATAATACGAATTCAAGCTGAGTCATTCTTAAAGTAGGCTGACAGTTTTTAAGTAATTAAATCAGTCCAGCGAAGCTAGCTTCGCT